>NZ_DAIUBO010000012.1:0-33067 GCF_036846665.1 Amaricoccus sp.
CGCCGGCCGCGGCGCCTGCCGCAGCGGCGCGGCGGCCGGCGCCCGCTCGGCGGCGACCGCGCCGGCATCCGCGAGGATGCGCTCCAGCAGCGCCGGCGGCGGCCCGGCCTCCTCGGCACGCGCGGCGGCGAAGAAGGCGGCCAGGGCGTCCTGCCCGGGATCCTCTCGCGTCATGCTCTCATCCTCCACCTTCGCCATAGGCGTTCGCATAGCCCAGATCCTCGGCCCGGGGTGCCAGCCGGGCGATCAGCGCGCGCCGGCCGCGCGCGACCAGGCTCTCCACCGCCTCCACGCTGGTGCCGAGGATCTCGGCGATCTCGGGATTGGGCCGCTCGTCGAGATGCCGCAGCACCACCGCCAGCCGCTGGCGGTCGGGCAGGTCGGCGAGCGCGGCTTCCAGCGCCGCCGCCCGGTCCCGCGCCGCGATCCGCTCGACGGGCGCCGGCGCCGGGTCGGCCCGGTCCGGCAGCACCGCCATCGTGCGCTCGCGCCGCCGCCGCAGCCGGTCGATGCAGAGATTGCTCGCGACCCGGTAGAGCCAGGTCGTCACCGCCGCCTCGCCCGGCTGCCAGTCCGGGGCGATGCGCCAGAGGCGCAGCATGGTCTCCTGGGTCACGTCCTCGGCCTCGGCCGCGTCGCCCAGCATGCGCCGGGCGAGCGCGTGGATGCGCGGCCCGTGGCGCAGGGTGAGCAGCCGCGCGGCCTCGCGGTCGCCGGCGGCGAATTGCGCCAGCAGGCGGCCATCGGCGGGCTCGGGCGGGCGGGCATCCGTCATCGCTGGGAGTATGAATCGAAACGCCGCCGCCGTCGCCCTCCAATCGCCGCGCCTCAGTTACCCGGCCATCCGCGCGCATCGTCGTCGTAGCCGCCGCGGTCTGCGTGGTTCCGGCGCCCGTGCCGGTCGCCGCGCCGCATCTCGGGCGCCGCGGCTTCGTGCTGGGAGATCGCGCCGTCGCGGTCGGTATCGAACCGGGCGAGCAGCCCGTTGACCTGCCGCGTGGTGAGCGCGGTGACCTCGAAGCGGCCTTCCTCGGTCGCGCCCATCATCGCCAGCAGGCGATCGGCCCGGGCCTCGGAGGGATCCTGCCGGAAGACGTCCATCAGCCCGCCGCGCGGCGCCGGAATCACCGCGATGATCTCGGCGCGTTCGAGGAAGCCGTCGCCGTTCGCGTCGATCTCGCCGACCCGCGCATTCGCCCTCGCCTCGAGTTCGGCACGGCTGAGCGAGCCGTTCGCATCGGTGTCGATCGCGGCGAAATCGAGGCCGCGTCCCGGGCCGTCGCCGGGGCCGGCGCCGAGCCGGTCGTGCGCCAGGGCCGCGCCGCCGATCGCGAGGCCGCCGAGCAGGGTCGCGGCCAGGGCCGCCCGCATGGTCTTCGTCATCGTCTGCTTCCTTGTTTCGATGTCCGTTTCTGACCGAAGGTCGTGAGGTCAAACGCCCGCCGCGCCGGCTTCCGTCGCCGGGCGGCTCACGAAACCGCGAGCGCCGCCGCTCTGTCCTCCTGCGGGCCGAGGGATTATGCTGGGCCATGCCCGAGGGGAATCATCAGGATGGGACGGAAGTGCGCGACCTGCGCCGCGCGCTGTGGTTCGGCTGGTCGCGGCGCTGCGTCGCCTGCGGCGAGGCGCCGCTGATGGAGGATTATCTCGACGTGCGCCGGGTCTGCCCGGCCTGCGGCACCGAGCTCCATCACCATCGGGCCGACGACGGCCCGGCCTGGGCGACGATCCTGATCACCGGGCATCTGCTGGCGCCGCTGATGCTCGTGGTCTTCGTCGCCTTCCGCCCCGAGGGCTGGCAGATGGCCCTGGGCTTCTCGCTGGTCTTCGTGGCGCTCTCGCTCTTCCTGCTGCCCCGGCTCAAGGGCGCCTTCGTCGCGATCCAATGGGCCAAGCGCATGCATGGCTTCGGCGGCGGGGAGCCCGGTGTCCCCGCCCCCTGACGGGCGCGAGCCCGCGCGGATCCGCGACGCGGCCTCGATCGTGCTGGTGCGCCGCTCGGGGCACGCGCCGCAGATCCTGATGGGCCAGCGTGGCGCGGGCGCGGTCTTCATGCCCGAGAAATTCGTCTTTCCCGGCGGCGCGGTCGATGCCGAGGACGCCGCGCTCGCCTTTGGCGCGGCGCTCGAGCCCGAGACCGCGCGCCGGCTCGCCATCGATGCGGCGCCCGGCCTCGGTCCGGCGCTGGCCTGTGCCGCGATCCGGGAGCTCTGGGAGGAGACCGGGCTCAGGCTCGGCGCCGCCGATGCCGCGATGCCCGCGCGCGCCGCGCCGGCCGGCTGGCAGGGGTTCCTCGCCGCGGGCCTCCGGCCCCGGACCGAAGCCCTGCGCTTCTTCTTCCGCGCCGTGACGCCGCCCGGCCGGCCGCGCCGGTTCGACGCGCGTTTCTTCATCGCCGAGGCGACGGCGCTCGTGGGCAGCGACGAGGATTTCTCGGGCGCCTGCGGCGAGCTTCTGCATCTGCAATGGCTCGACATCGCCGCGGCGCGGCGCCTGTCGCTGCCCTTCATCACCGAGCTGGTGCTGGCCGAGATCGAGCTGCGGCTCGCCGGCGGCGAGGCCGGCGAGAGGCCGGTGCCCTATTTCCACCAGTCCGCGGAGGGCCCGCAGTGCCGCATGCTCTGATGCTTGACAGGCGGGGCGAAAGGTCTAGAAGTCCGCCTGGATTCCCGGCCCCTTCGCGCGGGCCGGGCGAGCGCTGTTGCGGGCGACCGCGAGGAAGGAAGAAAGATGGCCAAGCCGACGACGATCAAGATCCGGCTGAACTCCACCGCCGACACCGGTCATTTCTACGTGACCAAGAAGAATGCCCGCACCATGACCGAGAAGATGGTGGTGCGCAAATACGATCCCGTGGCGCGCAAGCATGTCGAATACAAGGAAGGCAAGATCAAGTGATCCCGGCCTGAGCGCCCTCGCGATGTGATCGAACCCCGCCCCCGAGGCGGGGTTTCGCTTTGAAGGGCCCGCCGCCACTGGACCCGCCCGTGCTTCCCGGATGCAACAACCGAAGCCGGTATCACCCCCGGCGGCGGGCGGCGAAGCCGAGCGATGCGAGGCCGCCGAGGAGCAGCAGGGCCGGAAGCGGCAGGGGCACCGGCGCGATCTTCGTGCCGACGAGGCCGGCGATCTCGGAATGCACCACCGAATTGGGATGCACCGGATCGAAGAAGGCCCATTCCTTCGCCTGCTCCGGCGTGCAGATCGAGACGTCCGGGATCAGGCAGGGATCGGTGGCATTGGTGAGCCCGTATTGCCTCGGATTGGCGATGAGATCGTCGAAGGCCGCGTGCATGTCGAGGGTGCCGACCCGCAGGCCGGTGGTCTTGAGCTCGGCGATCCGGTCGGCCAGGGTGGCGTTGAAGGTGTCCGATCCGATCCTGGCGAGGGGGGCGGCCTCGGGACGGAGCAGCGCGAATTGCGGGGTCTTCTCCAGCGCCGGCAGGTTGAAGACCAGGAAGTCCTCGATCCCGAATTCGGCGAGCGCCCTGACGCCCTCGGCCACGGCATTGGCGGCCCGGGCGGCGGTGGCGGCCACGGCGACCGGGTCGGGGTTCGCGGCGATCTGCTGAAAGATGTCGTTGGAGCCGAACCAGAGGCTGGCGATCGGCGCCGTGCCGAGCCTGTCCCGGGAGGCCAGCGCGAAATCCGCGATCTGGTCGGGCAGGTCCGGCACCTGGACGGGCAGGCCCAGGGCGGTGTCGTCGTTGGGCAGGGCATTGGCGAAGGCATAGGCGAAATTCGCGGCGGCGAGCCCCCTGGCGTCGAAATCGGCGGCCAGATATTCCGCCCAGACCGGGCCGTTCGACCGGCGGCCCTCGAAATAGGGCGGGCTCTGGGGGATCGTGTCGCCGGTCGCGGCATAGAGGTTGCCCGGGTCGCTGAGGCTGTCGCCGAACACCCAGAGGCTCGAATAGCGGTTCACGGTGCCGGCCGCGGCCTCGACGGCGGCGCATGTCAGGACGAGGCCGGCGGTCAGCCCCAGGACGAGACGGCGTGCCATGGCGATACCCCGCGATTCGCGTTATGCGTGCGTCGAGCATGCGTCAAAGGCGCGTTCCGAACAATCGGGTTTGATGGCGCGCCGGGGACGCGAGCCCGATCGAGCGGTGTCGATCGCCCCGAGCTGGCGCGCGGGCCGGTCAGAAGAAGAGCGGCGCCAGCAGGAAGACCAGCGCGGTCAGGGCGCCGTTGAGGCCCATGGCGATGCCGGCGAAGGTGCCGGCCTCTTCGGAGACCTGGAAGGCGCGGGCGGTGCCGATTCCGTGGCTCGCGACCCCGACGGCGAAGCCGCGCGCGGCATAGTCGGTGATCTTCAGCGCGTTCATCAGCGGGGTCACGATCACCGAGCCGAGGATGCCGGTCAGCACCACCAGCACCGCCGCGAGCGCCGGAATGCCGCCGATCGATTCGGTCAGCGCCATGGCGATGGGTGCGGTGGTGGATTTCGGGGCCAGCGAGGCCAGGACCGGGGCCGGCGCGCCGAAGGCCCAGGCGATGGTGACCGCCGAGACGATGGCGGTGAGCGAGCCCGCCACGAGGGCGACGCACATCGGCACGAGATTGCGGCGCACCGCGGTGCGGTTGTGCCAGAGCGGCACGGCGAGCGCCACGGTCGCGGGGCCGAGCAGGAAATGCACGAACTGGGCGCCGGCGAAATAATCGCCGTAGGCGGTGCCGGTGGCGGTCAGCAGCGCGATCAGCAGGCCCGCGGCGATCACCACCGGATTGGCGAGCGGGTGCCGGCCGAGCCGCGCGGAGATGGCATCGCCGATCACGAAGGCGACGAGCGTCGCGGTGAGCCAGAGCAGCGGGGTCTCGGAGAGATAGACCCAGATGCGCAGGATGCCGTGGGGCTCGCTCACGGCCGCGCTCCGCTCTGGAATCGCGCCACCGCGCGGAAGGTATAGACCGTGACGATCAGCGTGAGCAGGGTGGAGACCACGAGCGCCATGCCGATCGCCAGCGCGTTGGCGGCGATCAGCCCCGCCTGCTGCATGACGCCCACGGCGGCGGGGACGAAGAGCAGCGAGAGGTTCTTCAGGATCGTGTCGGCGACGGCGTCGAGGCTAGGGCCGGTCCGGCCGGCGACGAGCAGGCCGGCGAAGAAGAGCCCCATGCCGAGCACCGGGCCGGGGAAGGCGAGGTCGGCGGCGCGGACCGCGGCCTCGCCGGCGAGCTGGCAGAGAAAGAGCAGGGTCAGGGCCTGGAGCATGGCGGTTCCCGGGGCGGCGAGGGGTTCGGGCCGCGTCCTAAGCCGCGGCACCGGCCCAGTGCAAGCCCCGGCGAGCCGTCGGGGGCGCTCCGAGCAGGATGTCGTGCTCCCCGAGCCCGGGCGATGCCCGCGATCGCGATCCCGGAATCGGCCGGCCCGTCGCCCTTCGCGTCGCGGGAAGCCGGGCCGCCGGCGAAGCGCTGGTCGCCCGCATGGCCGGCCGCATTCCGCGATCGGCTGCCGGCTGCCGGGCTCCGCGTCGCGGAGGCGCTCCGCCCGCCGTCCACTGCTCCGTCGGCGCAGGAGCGCCGCCATGAAGCGCCGACCCCGGTCTCGCATGGTCGATGCTCGGGAGTCACGGCGCAGACCCTGGAGTCCGTGCGTTGCGAGGTCCTCAAGGGAGTTGCATTGCGGACGGGCTTCGACCAATAGTGGTCTGTTCATATAAGTCATAAGGTGTTCATAAAATGGCAGAAGCATCAGCCTTGCTGGTCGACGACCCGCCCTACGGGGTGCCGCCGGTGGCGCGTGCGTTCACGCTGCTGCGATATGTTGCCGCCGGGAACAGATGTCGCAATACCAGCCAGGCGGCCAAGGCCACGGGGATCAACCGCACGACGCTCATTCGGCTTCTGGCGACGCTGGAGGAGGAGGGAATGATCGAGGCGATACCCGACGACGGGGGGTATCGTCTGGGGACGGGGCTCATCACGCTGGCGGCCGAGGCCTTGCATGGGCGGGACATCGCGCAGGTGTCGCGGCCCTATCTCCTGGAGCTGGTGCGGGAGCTCAATCTTTCGGCGCATCTCGGAATTCTCGAAGGGCGCGAGATCGTCTATCTGGCGCGAGTGACCCCGAATTCGCATCTGGCGAGCAACGTGCGGGAGGGGACGCGGCTGCCGGCGCATGCGACCTCGATCGGGCGGATCCTGCTCGCGGATCTCGCACCGGAGGAGCTCCGGAAGCGCTATGCCGGCGTGCGGCTCGACGCCTACAGCGACAAGACGCGGACCTCGCTCGCGGATCTCGAGAAGCAGCTCCGGGAGGACAAGGCGCTCGGGGTCGCCTGGAGCATGGCGAATTTCGAGCCCGAGATCGGCTCGGGCGCGGCCCTGGTGCGGGACCACCGCGGGCAGGCCGCCGGGGCGATCAACGTGACGGGGCATGCGAGCGCCTTCACGCCCGGAAACCCGCGGCTCCCCGAGATCGAGGCGGCGCTCAAGAAGGCGGCGACGGGGATCTCCGAGGCTCTCGGATTCAAAGGCTGACCCCCGCCTGAGCGCGCGCGCACAAGCGGCCAAGTCTTTGATACGGCTGAAGAACGCCGTCCGCGTTAACCGATTGGAAACGACGGGGCGCGGGGGCGCGAGGTCACTTCGCCTCGTCGGCGGGGGTGGCGTTCAGGAGGCCGTATTCCTCCGCGCCGATCCGGTCGAAGAGATCGATCTGGGTCTCGAGGAAATCGATGTGGCCTTCCTCGTCGTGCATCAGGGTCTCGAAGAGATCCTTGCTGACGTAGTCCTCGGCTTCCTCGGCGACGTCGCGGGCCTCGCGGTAGAGGGCGCGGGCGCGGTATTCGGCCTTGAGGTCGGCGTCGAGCACCTCCCGGACCGACTCGCCGATCATCAGCGGGTCGAGCTTCTGGAGGTTGGGGAAGCCCTCGAGGAACACGATGCGGGCGATGAGCTGGTCGGCGTGCTCCATCTCCTCGATGCTCTCGTCTCTCCACTTCTGCGCCATCGCGCCGAAACCCCAGTTCTGGAGCAATCGGTAGTGCAGCCAGAACTGGCTGACCGCGGTGAGCTCGTGGCGCAGCGCATCGTTCAGGAGGTCGATGACCTTGGGATTGCCCTTCACTTGATCCTCCGCGGATGTGCATCGCCGCGCAGCAAGCCCTCGGCGACGATGACCTCCTGCGCGGTGGCATAGATTCGCAGGGTTAGGAGCGGAGCGCAATCCATGCAGGTCGGAGACTTGCCGAGCGCGCGGTAGACCCGGTTGGGTGTGATCGGCGCGCCCGGATTGCTCCGGTACAACTTGCGGGTTACCTCGCGCAGCTCTTCCTGGCGGATGACGGCGCAGGAGCAGATGATCATACCGTCCTCCCCGGTTCCGGCTACCCTTCGGCGGTTTCGGCCGGCTCGCCCAGCGGGGCGGCCCAGGCGTCGTAGCCATAGACCCAGTCGGCGTTGCCCTGGCCCTTCATCCAGTCGTTGGCGAGCGAGCCGAGCTGGACGCGGGCGGTGCGGTCGCGGCGGGCGTCCTCGTAGCTGCGCAGGGCGGCGGGGACGTCGGCGCGCGTCGCACCCGCGAGCGCGCGGGAGAGCACGACGGCGTCCTCGATCGCCATGCAGGCGCCCTGGGCCATGAAGGGCACCATCGGATGCGCCGCGTCGCCGAGGAGCGTGGCATGGCCCGAAGACCAGCGCGGCATGGGGTCGCGGACGTAGAGCGCGGATTTGGTGACCGAGGCGACGGCGCCGAGAAGCGCGCGAACCTCGGGGTGGAAATCGGCGTAGACCGCGCGCAGCTCGGCGACGTCGCCGGGCAGCGTCCAGCTTTCCTCGCGCCAGTCGTCCTGGGGCGTGGTGGCGAAGATGAAGATCTCCTCGCCGCGGGTCAGCGGGAAGACGACGACCTGCACGTCGGGGCGCGGACCCCACCATTTGGTGAAGCTGTCGAGATTCTCCGCCGCGACCGCGGTGCGCGGGACGACGGCGCGGTAGGAGACGAGGCCGGTGAAGCGCGGATGATCCTCGCCGAAGAGCGACGCGCGCACCGCCGAGTGGATGCCGTCGGCGCCGATGACGAGGTCGAAGCGCTCGCTCGATCCGTCGGCGAAGGTGACGGTGCCGTCGGAGACGGCCGTGACCCTGTGGCCGAGCCGGATCGCGCTTTGCGGCACCCGCGCCTCGAGGGCGCGCAGCAGGTCGCCGCGGTGGATGGTGAGCTGCGGCGCGCCGTATTTGCGCTCCGCCTCGTCGCCCATCGGCAGGCGCGAGGTCTCCTCGCCGCTGTCCCAGGTGCGGCTGATGCGGAAGCGCGGCCGGGCGGCGGTCTCGCGCAGGGTCTCGCCGATGCCGAGCCGGTCGAGCGCGTGCACCGCGTTGGGGGTCAGGTTCACGTCCGCGCCGATGCGGGCGAAGGCGCGGGCCTGCTCGTGGACGGTGACGGAATGGCCGTCCTTCGCGAGGGCGATGGCGGCCGTCAGGCCGCCGACGCCACCGCCGCAGATGCCGATTTCGAGGCCCATGCGAATTCCCCTTTTCAGGCGTAGGTATAGCCGAATGAGAGCGTGAAGCGGTCCGCGGCGAGCGGCGCCGTGCCGAGCCGGGCGCGCCGGATCCACAGGCGGCCGTGGACCTGGATGTCGCTGAAGTCGGTGCCCTCGGCGAAGGCGGTCGAGTCGCACCAGATGCCGCCGAGGTATTCCGCCCCGCGGAAGTCGGCCGGCGCCCCGAAGGCGGCATGGGCGAGCGAGACGTTGCCGTAGGAGACGGTGCCGGCGAAGCTCGCCCCTTGCGCGAAGCGGGCGTGGTCGAAGCGGGCGATGCCGCGGAACTCGGTCTTCGAGAAATCGGCCGGCGCGTCGAAGCTCGCGTCCTCGAAGCGGGCGTCGGTCAGGAACTGCGCGCGGGCGAAGGGGCTCGGGCCCTCGAAGGCGACGCCGCGGAACCAGGCGAGGCCGAGGAAGCGGGCGCCCGTGGCGTCGAGGCCCTCGGGGAAGGTCGCGCCGGAGAAATCCACGCCGGGCATCTCGCGACCCGAGAGGTCGAGCCGCCCCTCGCAGGTGATGCCGGCGAGGTCGACATGCTCGCCGTGCTTCCAGGCGACCGACAGGCGTTCGAGGATCTCGGCGGCGCGCATCAGGCGGCCTCCCCGACGCGGGTGCGGGCGAGCTCGACCACCGAATCGGCCCATTCCATGGCGAGGTCGTCGGCCATGTCGGAGCCGGAGGCGTCGTGGATCACCCGGTCGCCGACCTGGGCGGCGCCGCGGCCCTTCAGCATGTCGGCGATGATCTGGCTGCCGAAATTGTGGGTCTCGTCGTATTCGGTGTCGCCGAGGCCGAAGATCGCGAAATGGATGCCGGCAAGATCCGGCTGCGCCGTCTCCATCGCCTCGGCGAAGGGCTTGGCCGAGGAGGGCAGCTCACCGTCGCCGTAGGTCGAGCAGATCACGAGGTAGAACTGCTCGGGGGCGAAGTCGGATGGCGCGAAGTCCGAGAGGTTGGTGCAGGTGACCGCGTGGTCGCCCTCGAGGTGCGCGGTGACATCTTCGGCCAGCATCTCGGCATTGCCGGTCTCGGTTCCGTATAGGACGGTGATGTTCATGGCTTATCCCTCATTGTTCAGTGCCAGCGCGAGCATGGCCGCGCGGTCGGCGATCTTCCTGCGGCAGCGGTCCGCGGTGGCGGCGGCGAGTTCGGCCGCGTCGATGCGCTTCCAGCCCGCGTAGTCGACGCGGCCGGTGGCGGGGAGGCCGGGCCTGCCGGTCGCGGCGTCGAGGTCGGCGATGACCCGGGCGGCGAGCGCCTGCGCCTCGGCCCGGTTCTCCGGGATGGTGCCGCGCGGGCCGCGGCGGAACCAGCCGGTGGCGTAGAGGCCGTCGTCGAGCACGCCGGCGTCGATGTCGCGCGCATGCTCGAGCAGCGTGCCGCGCGAGAGATTGGCGCAGGTGTCGAAGCCGATGGCGCTGATGAAGGTGTCGCAGGGCAGCACCGTCTCCGCGCCCGCGGCATCGCGGAAGCGCACGGCGGTGACGCGGCCGTCCTTGCCCTCGAAGGCGGTGGGGGTGAGGCCGAAGCGGAAGGTGAGCCTGCGCGGCCCGTGGGCGATGCCGTCGATGGCCGCGAGCGCGTCGAGCTTCTTCTGGCCCGCGGGCTCCTCGGCGGTGCCGGCGCCCTCGATGCGGATCGTCGCATGGGCAAGGTGGTGCAGTTCCTTGACCATGACCGGGTCGAACTTGGCGTGGGACGCGGCCGAGCGGCCGACGACGTCGATGGTCTCGATATGGCCGGCGGTGAGCCAGGCGGTCGGGACCGGCCCCAGGTCGGTGCCGGCGAGCTCGTCGGCGCTCTTGGCGATGAGCCGCACGATGTCGATGGCGACATTGCCGTTGCCCATGACCACGACGTGCCGGCCGAGGGCGGGCAGGGGGTCCGCGTCCGGGTGCTCGTTGAGCGCGCGGGTGACGATGCCGGCGCCGGCGATGCCGGCGAGGTCCTCGCCGGGGATGCCCAGGCGGCGGTCGGTGGCGAGGCCGGCGGCGAGGATGACGGCGTCGTAGGCGGCGCGCAGTTCGTCGAGGCTGATGTCCGCGCCGATGTCGAGGTTGCCGATGAAGCCCGCGCCCTGGCGCTCGAAGAGGCGCTCGAACTGGCGGATGATCGCCTTGGTGCCCTGGTGGTCGGCGGCGACGCCGTAGCGGACGAGGCCGTAGGGCACGGGCAGGCGGTCGATGAGGTCGAGCCTGAGGTCGGGCTTCGCCTTGAGCAGCGCCTGGGCGAGGTAGCAGCCGGAGGGGCCGGAGCCGACGATGGCGACGGATTTCTGCATCAGGCGGCTCCCGCCCAGGCGAGGGGCTTTCCGGTGAGGTCGGTATAGATCGATTTCTGCGCCATATAGGCGCGGATGCCGTCGCGGCCCTTCTCGCGGCCGGTGCCGCTCTCCTTCTCGCCGCCGAAGGGGGTGGAGACGGAGAACTGCTTGTAGGTGTTGATCCAGACGGTGCCGGTCCTGAGCGCCCGGCCGATGCGCCAGGCGCGGGGGAAGTCGCGGGTCCAGATGCCGGAGGCGAGGCCGTAGTCGCTGTCGTTGCCTTGCGCGATCACGTCGGCCTCGTCCTCGAAGGGGAGGACGACGAGCACGGGGCCGAAGACCTCCTCGCGGCAGATGGTGGCGGAATTGTCGACGCCGGCGAGGATCGTCGGCAGGTAGAAGGCGCCCTTGTCGTAGGTCTCGCCCGCCGGGGCGCGGCCCCCGGCCAGCAGCTCGGCGCCTTCGGCGCGGGCGGCGTCGACCATCTTCGCGACCGAGGCGCGGTGGTCGAAATGGACGAGCGGCGCGACCTGGGTCGCGGGGTCGAAGGGGTGGCCGACGCGCAGGCGTTCGGTCGCGGCGGTGAGGCGCTCGACGAAGCTGTCGTAGATCGGGCGCTCGACGAAGAGGCGGGCGCCGGCGATGCAGCTCTGCCCCGAGGAGGAGAAGATGCCGTAGAGCACGCCGGCGATCGCCTGGTCGATGTCGGCGTCGGCGAAGACGATGGTGGGGGACTTGCCGCCGAGCTCGAGCGAGACCGGCATCAGCTTCTCGGCCGCCTTGCGGGCGAGCGCCCGGCCGGTGGAGGTGCCGCCGGTGAAGCTGACCTTGGCGATGTCGGGGTGCTCGACGAGCAGGTTGCCGATCTCGCGCCCGGCGCCGGGCAGCACGGAGAAGAGCCCCTTCGGCAGGCCGGCCTCCTCGACGATGCGGGCGAGTTCGAGGCTGACGAGCGGCGACCAGGAGGCGGGCTTGAGCAGCACCGCATTGCCGGCGGCGAGCGCCGGCGCGACCTTCTGCGCGTCCGAGGCGATCGGCGAGTTCCAGGGCGTGATCGCGGCGACGAGGCCGAGCGGCTCGTGGACCGACATGGTCAGCGCGTCGCCGCGCTGGGTGGTCAGCGCCTCGTCCGCGGTCTCGAGCGCGGCGGCGAAATAGCGGAAGGTGCCGGCGGCGGAGGCGGCGAGCGCGCGGGTCTCCTTCAGCGTCTTGCCGGTGTCCATGGTCTGGATCCGCGCGATCCGGTCGACGTTGGCCTCGATGCCGTCGGCGATCCGGGCGAGGATGCGCGCCCGCTCGTGCGGGCGGAGGTTGCGCCAGGCCGGGTCGGCCTGGGCGGCCTTGGCGCGCTCGATGGCCGCGAGGCCGTCGGCCTCGGAGGCGCCCTTCAGCACCCGGTTGACCGAGCCGTCGGCGGGAAAGATCGAGGTGATCTCCGCGCCGGAGCCGGTGGTCCATTCGCCGGCGACGTAGAGCTTGCCGTCCGGAAGGTCAGTCATCGCTTCTCCCCACATGAACTCTCCTCCCTCAGATGGCGACCGGGCCGAGGCGGTTCCGGATTTCCCGCAGGACGCTGTAGATCGTCGTCGCCGAGGTCTTGGCGTTGCCGGACGACGGCTTGTTCTCGATGCGGATCGTGTAGTTGGCGATCGGCGAGACGACGGAATATTCGTGCACGTTGCCGGGGGCGGAAGGATCCGCCATCAGCTCGACCCGGGTCGCCTCGAAGCCCGCCCCGGCGAGCGCCAGCGTCGCGGCGACATTGGCGTTCTTCGGATAGGCGGCCGCCGCCTCGCGCGCGGTGCCGGTGAAGAAGATCGCCGGCTCGGCGAGCGACGCGAGATCGAGGATCTCGGCCGCCGGCGTGCCGGCCCAGGCGGCGGGCGGCTTGATGCCGCGATAGCGGACCTCGAGCCCGCCCCCGGCGCCGAGCGCCGAGAGGAGGTCGATCGCGCCCACCGCGCCGGCCGGCAGGATCAGGCGTGCGCCGCCCTCGGCCGCCGCCGCCTCAAGCGCGCCCTCGAGCGCCGGGTCGGCGAGCGCGCCGGTCGAGACGAGGACCACGTCGATGCCGGCGCGGAGCACGGCCGGCGCATGCGCCTCGGCCGCGGAATGGCCCGCGCATTCCACGACGAGGTCGGGCCGGTCGGCGAGCAGGCCGGCGGCGTCGGAGACCAGCGCATGGCTCCGCGCCGCCCCCTTGAGCTCGCCGTCGAGGCGGCTGCGGGCTGCATCCGCCGCGCCCGGGCGCACGAGCACGGTCAGGTGATCGAGCGGGGCGCCCTCGGCGATGAGGCCGAGCAGCGCCGTCCCGATGTTGCCGAAGCCGATGAGACCGAGGCGCATGGCGTCAGACCTTGTTCCCGGCGGCGCCGGCGGGCGGGCCGGAGAAGGATTCGGCGAAGGGGCCGATCGCGACCATGTCGACCTCGACGACCTGCGGCCCCTCGGCGGCGAGCGCCGCGTCGAGCGCCGCCGGGAAGTCCTCGACCGAGCGGACGAGGGTATGCGGCATGCCGATGGCGCGGCAGAAGGTCGGGAATTCCGGCACCGCGACCTTGGAGAAATGCCGCCGGCTGTCGTATTGCGCGTCCTGGATGTTCTGGATCACGCCATAGGCCTGGTCGTTCATCAGCACGTAGACCAGCGGCGCGTTCTCGTCGACCGCGGTGATCATCTCCGCCAGCCCGAGCATGGTGCCGCCGTCGCCGAGCAGGGTGATCGCCTTGGGCCCCGAGGAGCCGAGCGCGGCCCCGACGCCCATGGCGACGCCCTGGCCGATGCCGCCGCCGAGCGCATGCACGCCGTGGCGAGGGTCGGCGATGCGCACGTAGCGGTTGCCGAAGGTCGAGTTCGAGATCGTCACGTCGCGCACCCAGGGGTGGCGGCCGGCGGCGACGCGCTCGGTCAGCGCCTCGGCGACGCCGGCATAGGGGCCGAGCACGTTGCGCATCCTCCCCTCCGACTGCACCCGGGTACGGGCGATGTCGAAGGGCAGGTTCGGATCGGTGTCGAGCTTCGGCGGCAGCCGGTCGAGCAGGCGCTGCAGCGTGTCGGCGGCGTCGCCATGGGCGAAGATCTCGACCGGGTAGTTGCGGCCGCCCTGGCCGGCGTCGGCGTCGACCTGGATCAGCGGCCGGGGCAGCGGCATCGCGTTGTTGCGCGTCTCGTTGCCGCGCAGCCGCGAGCCGACCACGATCATCAGGTCCGAGCTCGCGTAGAGCTCGGCGGCTTCGGGCGTCATGTTGAAGGCGCCGAGATTGCCCGGCTCCTCCTCGGAGACGATTGCGCGGCCGTTCGTGGAGGTGACGACGCCGAAGCCGCGCTTGAGCAGTTCCGTCGCCGGCGCCCCGGCGCCGCGCGCGCCGCCGCCGAGCCAGAGCAGCGGCCGGCGCGCCGTCTTCACCAGCTCGGCGATCTCGTCGAGGACGGCGTCGGAGGCGATCGGCCGGGTCGCGCGCGGCGCGTGGATGCGGGTGGCGCCGTGGGCGGTCGACCGCTGCACGTCGACCGGGATCTCGAGGCTGACCGGGCCGGTCGGCGCCGAGAGCGCGGCGGAGACCGCGGCGGTCAGGGCGCCGATGGCGCCGTTCGCGTCCCACATGCGGAAGACCGCCTTGGAGACGCCGCGCAGCATCTCGGGCTGGCGCGGCACGTCGTGGATCGCGGCGCGGTCGCGGTCGGCGAATTCGCGATCGACCTGGGTGGTGATATGCAGGACCGGCGAGCCGGCGGTCAGCGCCTCGGCCTGGGCGCCGGCGGCGTTGCCGGCCGCGGTGCCGGTCGAGGTCATGCAGACCCCGAGGCCGCCGGTGACGCGGGCATAGGCGTCGGCCATGTTCATGGCGCCGGCCTCGCCGCGGGCGGGCACGAAGCGGATCTTGCCCTGGCGCGCCACGGCGTCGAGGATCGGCATGTTGTGGATCGAGATCACGCCGAAGATGGTCGTGACGCCGGTCTCGGCGAGGAAGCGGGCGATGAAGTCGCCGACGGTCTCGGTGCCGGCGGCGGTGTCGCCGGGGGTTTCGGTATCTTCGATGGTCGAGAGAAGCATGGTCTGGTCCCTCAGATATGACGCGCGAGGCCGCCCGAGACGTCGAGCTGGGCGCCGGTGATGTAGCTGGCGGCCCTGGAGCCGAGGAAGGCGATGGCGGCGGCGGCCTCGCTCGGGTCGCCGAGACGGCCGAGCGGGATGCCCTTGCGGGCGGCGAGCTTGCCGTACCATTCGGCGCGGCTCTGGCTCTGGTCCTCGCGCTCGGCGAAGCGGCGGGTCCATTGGCCGGATTCGACCAGGCCGAGCAGCACCGAATTGACCCGGATCTCCGGGGCGAGCTCGACGCTCAGCGATTTCAGCAGGTTCTGCACCCCGGCGCGCGCCGAGGAGGTGCAGACCATATGCGGCTCCGGCTGGTAGGCGAGCAGCGAGTTGACCGCGACGATGGCGCCGCGGCTCTCGCGCAGCAGCGGCAGGAAGGCGCGCGTCGGATGGATCTGGCTGAAGAGCTTCAGCTCGTATTCCTTGCGCCAGTCGTCGTCCTCGGTCTCGGCGAAGGAGGAGACGCGGCCCTGGCCGGCGTTGTTGACGAGGAGGTCGCAGCGGCCGAACCGGTCGCGGACCTCGGCGGCGAAGGCATCGACCGCCGCGCGGTCGAGCACCGAGAGGGCCCGGGCCAGCACGCGCTCCTGGCCGTGGTCCCGGGCGAGGACGCAGGCGACGTCGTTGAGCCGCCCCTCGTTCCGGGCGCAGAAGGCGACCTGCGCCCCGTGCTCGAGCAGGAGCCTGACGGTGGCGAGGCCGATTCCGGAGGATCCGCCGGTGACGACCGCGACCTTTCCCTGATAGCCGTAGTCCATCACCTTGTCCTCAGTTCGGGGAAGCCGGGATCGGGGCGGCCCTGCATCACGGCGCGCTGTGCCGGGGTCGGGGGGCCTGCGGTCATCCAGCGGTCCATCGCCTCGGGGTCGGTGCGCGACCAGACCTTGGCCTCGTGGGTCGTCTCGTCGATCTGCTGCAATTCGGAGGTGAACTCGATGACGAAGCCCGAGGGCGAGACGAAATAGGCGAAGGGGTTGTTGCCCGGCCCGTGGCGGCCGGGGCCCCAGGAGGGGACATGGCCCTTCTGCTTCATCCGGCCGATACCGCGCATGAACTCGTCGAGCGTCGGCATCTCGAAGGCGACGTGGTTGACGGAGGCGTAATTGCCGCGGACCAGCGCGATCGAATGGTGGTCGGTATTGCAGCGCAGGAAGACCATCTGGTCGGCGGAATAATCGGAGGCGCGGAAGCCGAGCACCTCCTCGTAGAACGTCTGCGTGCCGTTCATGTCGGGGGTGTTGAGCACGACATGGCTGACCTTCTTCGGCTTGGCCCAGTCCTTCTGGTCGTCGAGCACGCGCGCCTCGGTGCGGAAGCGCAGGCGGCGGTTGTCGGGGTCGAGCATCTCGAAGCCGTAGCCGCCGGCCCAGTCGTCGAACTCGGCCGGCGCCGAGATCGGCGAATGGCCTTTCGCGATGACCTGGGCGTGCAGCGCGTCCATGGAGGCGCGGTCGGGCATGGCGAAATGGACGTATTCGATGCCGAAGACGGGCCCGTCCTTCAGGCCGTAGAGGAAGGGCTCGGTGCCGGTGCCGCGCAGGAGCGCGACGCCGTCCTCCTTGTGGGAGAGGCTGAGCCCCCACATGTCCTCGTAGAAGGGGAGCGTCGCGGAGACGCCCGGGCCGCGCATCATGATGCCGCGCAGCGATCCGACTCGGACGGGTTCGGTCATGGTTCGCGTCCTCCTTTCTCGTCCCGGCTCAGGCGACCGGCGTTGCTTGGGGGGCCACGGCTCGCGCGAAGGCGAGGGGGGCCTGGGTGTAGAGCGCGTGGCCCGCGGCGGGGACCTCGGTGAGGCGGCCGCGGACCTGGGCGGGGATGGCGGCGTGGAGGGCGCGGGCGCCCTCGGGCGGGGTCACGATGTCCTCCTCGCCGACGATCACGTCGGTGGGGACGGCGAGGCGGGCGGCATCCTCGAGCAGCCGGCCGGAGGCGAGCATGCGCGAGGCCTGGTCGTAGCCGGGGCTCCGGACCTGCGACATGCCGGTCTCGACGGCGGCGACGAGCTGGCGGTTCTCCTCGGGCCGGCAGACCAGCCGCGGGGCGCGGACACGGGCGAATTCCGCCGGCCCGAGCCGGGCGAGGTCGTCGATGCGCGCCTGCGCCGCGGGGCTGAGCGCCCCGCCGGGGGCGACGCCGTGGCCGAGCGCGGGCGAGGCGAGCAGCAGCCGCTCGACGCGCGCCGGGCGGGCGGCGGCGAAGGCGGCGCCCATCAGCGTGCCGAGCGAGTGGCCGACGAGGGTCACGCGGTCGATCCCGAGCCGGTCGAGGAAGGCTTCGAGCGCGTCGGCATAATCGGCGGCGACGGGCCAGTCGGGGCCGAGCGGCGCGGAGGCACCGTAGCCGGGGGCGTTCCAGGCGATCACCTGCCGGTCGGGCGGCAGCAGCGGCAGGAGCTCCGCGAAGGAATCGGCGTTCGAGCCGATGCCGTGCAGCAGGACCAGCGCCGGGCCGCTCCCCGGCCGCGCGCGGTAGTCGATGCCTGCGGAGGTCTGGGCGGTGAACATGCGCGGGGCCCTCAGGCGAAGACGAAGCCGTTGTTGACCGGCAGGAGCTGCCCGGTGAGCGTCAGCGCCCCCTCGGAGAGGAGGAAGGCGATGGTGTCGACGATCTCGCCCGGCGCCTGCGGGCCGGGGACGGCGCGCCCGTCGGAATAGAGCTGGTGGCGGGCCTCGGGGACGTAGTCCGTCGAGGGCGTCGTCAGGATCCCCGGCGCCACCGCGGTCACGCCGACCCGGTCGGGGCCGAGCTCGCGGGCCAGCGAGCGGGTCATGGAGATCACCGCGCCCTTCGAGGCGGTGTAGGAAAGAAGCCGCGGCGCCCCCCAGATCGCGGTGTCGGAGGCGACGTTGACCACGCGGCCCGAGCCCGAGGCGCGCAGGAGCGGTGCGGCGGCGCGGGTCATCAGCCAGGTGCCGCGCACGTTCACGCGCTGCACCCGGTCCCAGCTCTCGATCTCGATCTCCTCGAAGGGGATGCCGCCGATGCCCGTGGCGATCGCGCCGTTGTTGACGAGGCCGTGCAGCCTGCCGCCGGTCGCTTCCCCGACCGCCGCCGCGAGCGCGGCGATCGAGGCCGGGTCGGCGAGGTCGACCGGCGCGAAGGTCGCGCCGAGCGCCTCGGCCGTGGCGCGGCCCTCGTCCTCGGCGATGTCGGCGAGGAAGAGGCGCGCGCCGTGGCCGGCGAGCCCCCGGGCGATCACCGCTCCGAGCCCGCGGCCTGCGCCGGTGACGAGGATGCTGCGACCGTCGAGCATCACTCGGCGGCCTGCGCCTGGGCGAGCTCCGCCTCGACCTGCGACTTGGCGGCACGGGTCAGGATCTGCCGGATCCGGCTGACGCCGAGGTCGTGCTGGTAGAGCATCTCCCGCTTGCGGGCGTCGTCCGGCATGCCCTCGAGAATGACCCGGTCCTGCTCGAGCACCGCCCAGTGGTTCGGCTCGAGCACCGCCCGGTAGAGGAAGCGCCAGCTGTCGCGGGCGACGCCCGAGACCTCGCGCATGCGCCAGAAGAAGACCTTGCAGGTATGCTCGTCCACCGGGAGCGTGAAGCCGATGATCCGCATGAAGCCGCCCGGCCCCGCGGCCGGCGGATAGGGGATGTCGAGGAAGCAGAACATGTCGCCGGCGTGGATCTCGAACTCGGTCCAGTCGAAGTTCTCGCCCACCTGGCCGACGCGGCTGATGTGGAAGCCGTTTTCGGTCTTGTCGAGCTTCATCAGGTCCTGCTTGGAGCCATAGGCCAGCGTGAAGCTCTCCGAATGCAGGTAGCAGCCGTGCATCGGATCGGCGAGGTTGTCGAGCGCGTAGCGGTAGTTGCACTCCCAGACCGAGGTGCAGAGGAAGCCGGTCCAGGCGTCGCTGACCAGCTCCTTCGGCAGCACGAGCGCGGGCGGCTCGGGCTGCTCGACCGAGGGGAAGTAGACGAAGACGGCGTCGTTCGACTCGGTCGTCGCGAAGGACTTGAGCGCCTTGCGGCCCTCGAGCGCGCATTCCGGCATCGCCGGGACCCGGACCACCACGCCCTCGCCGTTGACGATCACGCCGTGGTAGCGGCAGCCGATGTTGCCCTCGTGGACCTCGCCGTAGGAGAGCGGCGCGCCGCGGTGCGGGCAGAAGTCCTCGATGCAGTTGATCTTGCCGGCGGCGTCGCGCCAGAGCACCAGCTTCTGGTTGAGGGCCTTCACGCCGTGCGGACGGGTGCCCTTCACCTCGACCGACTTGGCGACCGGGTACCATTGGCCGAGGAGGCCGGTATTCACCCGCTCTTCGATGAGCGTCTTCTTGTCGATGGCTGTCATGGCTGTCTCCTGCGGCCTCGGGGCTGCGGGGGGCGCCGGGCGCCCCCGGCGCATGTCACTTCTTGTCGCGCTTGATCTGCGAGACGGGGTGGTCGGGCGGATAGGTCGGCGTGACCGGCTTGGGGTTGCCGATGAGCACGCACATCAGCGCCTCCTCGATGCCCTCGTTGCGCAGGCCGCGGTAGAGGCCCGGCGGCACCGAGACCATGTCGCGCTCGGAGAGCACGGTCTCGACCAGCTCGCCCTTGTGCTCGATGAAGAAGCGGACCTTGTGGCCCTTGAGGATGAAGAACACCTCCTCGGCGTCGCGGTGGATGTGCAGCGGGCCCTCGCAGCCGGCCGGCAGCACCATGGTCGAGAAGGTGAAGTTCTCCGCCGGGATCACGTTCTCGTCGTCGGTGATGCCGGTGGCGCCGGTGCCGATGTAGCGCATCTGGGCGCGGCGGTAGATCGGGTCGTAGTCCGCCTGGAACTTGAGCGCGTCCCAGTCCAGCGTGCGGGTCGCGTAGCGGGCGGTCCGGCTCTCGATCCAGTCTCCGAGGCTCTTGCCCTCGGGGATCATCACGTCTTCGGGCTCGATCGACGGGAACTTCTTCGGAACAGCGGACATGGTCGTCTCCTGTGGAACCAAGTGGTTGGGTGGTCGCCGGCCCTGGGTCAGAACTGTGCCTTGGGCAGGTAGTGGAGCAGGCGGGTCTCGGCGCGGACGAGCGCGGAGTAGAGCAGGAAGCCGATGACGGTCAGCAGGATGATCGCGTTGAAGACCATCGCCGCATTCGCCTGGCCGCCGCCGTAGGAGATCAGGAAGCCGAGGCCGGTGTTGCCGCCGACGAGTTCGCCCACCGTGACGCCGATGACCGCGAGGGTCGAGGCGATGCGCAGGCCCGCCATCAGGTTCGGCAGCGTCGAGGGCATCTCGACTTTCAGAAAGATCTGGAACCGCGAGAGGTTGTAGGCCCGCGCCAGGTTCACCAGGTCGCGGTCGACGGTCCGCATCGCCTGCAGCACGTTAACGAGCACCGGGAAGAACACGATCAGCACGGTGACGAGCAGCTTCGGCATGGCGTTGTAGCCGAACCACATGATGAAGAGCGGCGCGAAGGCGACCTTGGGCGCGATCTGCAGCGCCAGGATATAGGGCGAGAGCACCTTCTCCCAGAACTCGGACATGCCGAGCAGGTAGCCGAGCGCCGCGCCGAGGGCGCTGCCGATGGCGAAGCCGAGGATGGTGTAGAGCGCGGTCGAGGCGGTATTGGCGAGCAGGCTCTCGCTCGTCCACATCCGGCCGAACTCGACGATGCAGTCCGAGAGCGTCGGGATGATGTATTTCGGGACCGCCAGGGCCGTGGGCAGGATCTGCCAGGCGACGAGCAGCAGGGCGAGAAGGCTGAGGCTCGCGTAGAGCGCGGCGCGGGACCCGCGGGGGCGGGCCGGGGCGGCGGCGTTCACGGCCGGGGCGGTTGCGGTCGCGCTGCTCATTGCACGAACTCGTTGGTATAGAGGTCCTCGACCGGGATGGCGGTCTGCACGACGCCCTGACCGATGTAGAAGTCCTGCACCGCCTTGATCCGCTCGGGGTCGAAGGTGCCGAGCGGCTGGCCTTCGGCCTCGGGATAGACCTTCGCGGCATAGGCCTCGAGGATCGCCTGTACCTCGGCCTCCTTGCCGGCGTGCTGCGGCACCGCGGCGACGAAGTCCTGCGCGGCCTGGGCCGGGTCGGCCTCGATGTCGCGAACCGCCTGCAGGACGGCGTTGACGAAGCCCTTCACCACCTCGGGCCGCTCGGCGATCGTCGTGTCGGAGGCGATGATCGCCTGGGCCATCGCCGGGAAGACCTCGTCGACGGGCATCTGCTCGACCTCGACGCCGCCGCCCTCGACCGCGGCGATCCACTCCGGCACGCCCGACATCGCGTCGAGATTGCCGGCGATCATCAGCTGGATGGTGCCGCCCGGGCCGACGCCCTGGATGTTCGCCTCGCTCTTGTCGAGGCCGGCGGAGGCGAGCACGCCGAGCAGGTTGTAATAGGTGGTGTCCTGGAAGGAGAGCACGCCGACGTTCTTGCCCTTGAAATCGGCGGGGCCGGTGATGCCGCTGTCCTTGCGCCAGGCCAGCTGGGTCAGGCCGCGGCCGCCGAGCAGCGCCACACCGCGGACCTCGAGGCCGTTGGCGCGGACGATGATCGGCGTGTCGCCGATGCCGCCGCCCATGTCGGCGTTCCCGGCGGCGACCTGGGTCGCGACATCGGCGCCGCCCTTGCCGACCTGGAAGGTCACGTCGAGCCCGGCCTCGTCGAAATAGCCCTTGGCCTTGGCGAGCTGGAAGGGCGCGAAGGCGGGCAGGAAATCCGGGGCCGGGAAGAGGTAGGTGACCTCCTCGGCGGCCTCCGCCGCGGCGGCGAAAGTGATCGCGGCGGCCGCGACGGTGGTTAGGAACAGGCGCTTCATGTCGTCGTCCCCCTCATGGGAATGGCTGTCGTCAGATGGCTTTTTCTTCGAGCTTCAGGTGCCGGAAGATCTGGCCGGCGTATTCGCCGACCTCCGGCATCACCCGCCGCTTCAGGGGGTGGGCGCGGTCGGGCAGCTCGACCTTGATCTCGGTGAGGACCGTGCCCGGCCGCTCGGAGAGGACGAGGATGCGGTCCGACATCAGCACCGCCTCGGAGAGGTCGTGGGTGATGAGCAGCGTGGTCTTGCCGCTTTCGGCGATGGTCGCGGCGAAGCTGTCCTGCAGCAGGAGCTTGGTCTGGGCGTCGAGCGCCGAGAAGGGCTCGTCGAGCAGGATGATCTCGGGGTCGATGGCGAGCGTGCGCGCCAGCGCCGCGCGCTGCCGCATGCCGCCGGAGAGCTGGTAGGGAAAGTGGTTCTCGAAGCCGGCGAGGTGGCAGCGCTTGAGCTCGGCCATCGCCCGCTCGCGCCGCGGTCCGGGGGCGGCGCCGCGCGCCTCGAGCCCGAACTCGATGTTCTTCACGATGTTGCGCCAGGGCAGCAGCAGATCCTTCTGCAGCATGAAGCCGACGTGGTCGTTCGGCCCGGTCACCGGCTGGTCGCTGACCAGCACCTCGCCGGTCGTCGGCTGGTAGAGGCCGGCGGTCATCGACAGCAGGGTCGACTTGCCGCAGCCGGACGGACCGACGACGGAGACGAACTCGCCCTCGTTCACCTTGAAGGTGACGTCCCGGATCGCGGTCAGCACGGCGCCCGAGTTCGTGGTGAACTGCTTGGTGACGCCGCGGAACTCAAGCGCCATAGCCATGCTCCGCATAGGCCGCATCGAGCTCGCCGTTGATCTCCGCCAGCTCGGCGACGAGCAGCGCCTCGGTCCAGTCGGTGCGACCCGATTTCGGCGCCGTGACCCCCTTCGCTGCGAGCGCCTCGGCCACGGCCGCATAGTCGTGCGTGCCCTCGCCGTAGATCGCCATCAGCCCCCTGGCCAGTTCGGCCTCGGCGGGCGTTATCTCTCGGCCGCGGCACTGGTGCGCCAGGGCGGGCCGGCTGGTGTCGCGAGCCCGCTGCGAAAGCCGATCCTTGAAAGCGTCCACCTCGCTGACCTCCTTCAGAGCATGTGTTCACAAATGAACTTAGTGTTCACAACTTATCGCCCACGGACCGGAGGCTTGTCAATCGTTAATTCAGGCGTCGAACGGAGCGCGGGGCGACGCGGGAAAGCGGCGCGCAGCAAGCCCTTGCATTTTCGTGGCAATAGCCGGTGGCTCCGGTTCGGAGACAGGGCGCCGAGTCCCCTCGGTTCGGATGCAGCGCCGCAACGGCGCATGGCCTTTGTCGGGCCGGTGCCATCGGGGGAGGCCGTCGGGACGCCGACGGCACCCGAATCAAGCGACCTGGCAAGGGATCCGCCCCGGCCCGGGACCAGGCGACGGCGCGGCTGCCCGAGCCGGCGGCCGCTCCCGCCCGGGCCGGCAGGAGCAGGCGGCGGCGCGTTCGTCGTAGCCGGTCGCGATGCCTCGCCGCCCGGCCGCCTTGGCCCACCGCGCGCCTGGCCCACCACGTCCTTGGCGGGCCGCCGGCGAAAGGCGCCCCGCTCAGCCGGAGGCGGATCCGAGAATGCCGTCGGCGAGGGCAGCGGTCTCCGGGCCGAGTTCCCAGGAACCGGTCGCGCCGAATTGTGCGACATGGAGCGTGTCGCGCCACCGGCGGTGGTCGCGAAGGAAGCGGAAGGGGGCTTGTATGGGGCAGAAGACCTGATTGGCGAGCACCCACTCGAGTTGTTCCCTCACGATGCCGGGGTCGAGCGCGGGGGAGCGGGCGATCACCGCCCGCACGCCGAGGCCGGGGTCAGCCGCGCAGGCCCGCCACGCCCTGCGCACGACGCGCGAGAGGGTCGCGGCGAGATCCGGTCTCGCCTCGAGGACGCTCGCAAGACAGAGCAAGGCGCCGGTATAGATGTCGAGGCCGTGGTCCGCGAAATAGAGGAACTCGATATCGGAGCTGTCATGGCCGCGCATGCGCATCGCGAACCTGAGGGTCGCATCGAAGCAGGTCGCCGCCAGCACCTCGCGCTCTGCGACCATCCGGTCGCGCTCGGCGGGTGCAACGACACGAAACGCGTAGCGGACGTCCCCGAGGCCATTTCGGGCGAGGAGCAGCGGCAGGAGCCTCGCCGATGTGTCGCCGTCCGGGCCGCAGAGGATGGCGCCGTCGATGTCCTCGAGCGCGAGCGGCACGGCACGGCGATGATAGCCCAGGCTGCAGGGGCTGCGCAGGTAGATGGGCATCAGGGAGCGGATGGGCGCGTCGCCGCTGCGAATTGCCCCTTCGAGGACGGTCGCCACGTCGCCGAAGCCGATCTCCGCATCTCCCGCGAGAAGCGCCCGGCTGACCTGCGAGGAACTGAATCCCTCGACGAACTCGACCTCGAGGCCCGCCTGCCGAAAGAGACCGGCATCGACGGCATGGAGGAACGGCGCGTTCTGCCCCTGGTAGAGGTGATTGAGCTTGAAGCGTAGCCGCATCTGACGCCCTGCGCGGGCCGCCATTGGCCCTTGGCTTTTCCATCGGTTCCGCGGCATATCTCGCGCGGGGCGTTTCGTCACGCAGAACCGCAGCGGGAGGACCGAGATGATCCAACGATTTCTGATGGCGGCCGCCGGCCTGGCGCTTGCCATGGTCGCCGGGGCCGCCGATGCCCAGGACCACCGCGACGCCCTCGTCGAAGACGGCGTGCTGACGGTCGGGACGTCGGGATCGGCCCCGCCCTTCAGCATGACGACGCCGACCGGCGATCTGGCCGGCTTCGACGTCGATGTCGCGACCATGCTCGGTGAGGCGCTGGGCCTCGAGCCGTCCTTCGAGAAGCTGGACTTCGCGGGCCTGCTGCCGGGCCTGACCTCGGGACGCTTCGACATCATCGCCTCGGGGGTGACGCGCACGCCGGAACGGCTGGCCTCGGAGGATTTCATCCTGCTCTCGCCCTACATCGTGAACGGCGTCGCGATCACGCGCCGCGCCGGCGAGGATGAGATCACCGGATGGGACACGGTTTGCGGCAAGGTCATGGGCGCCGTGCGGGGCGGGACCTTCCAGAAGATCGCGCTCGAGGCGCTGCCCGCCGGCTGCGTCACGGAGACGCGCGAATACCCCGGAGCGACCGAGCTCTTCCTCGACCTGCGCAACGGCAGGATCGACTTTGCCGCGCATGACTTCCTGGGTCCGAACTATCTGCTGAAGAACGGGCAGATCTCGGATGTCGTCGTCCTCGACGACCTGCTGGCGACCATCACCCAGAGCGTCGCGGTGAATGCGGGCAACGAGGCGCTCGCCGATGCCATCGATACCCAGTTCGCGGCCTGGCGGGACGACGGGACGCTGCAGGCCCTGATCGAGGAATGGTTCGGCGCATCGATCGACTGGTCGGCCGCGGAATGATCTGAACCCGGGGCGGGCGCATGCTCGAGATCGCGCTCGCCTGGCTGCCGCAGCTGTTCTCGGCGGCGATCCTGACACTCGCGCTCGCGGCGGTCATCTTTGCCATCTCCGGGGTGTTCGGGCTCGGGCTCGCACTCCTGGTGCGCAGCGCCGCTTCGCCCTGGCCGCGTCGAGCCGCCGAGGGCTTCAGCTCGATCTTCCGGTCGCTGCCGGAGCTCGTCGTCCTCTTCTTCCTGTTCTTCGGAGGCGCACAGATCGGGCTGGACCTGGGGGCGGTCGGCTCGACGATCGTCGCCTTCGGCCTCGTCGGCATCGCTTTCGACTATCAGGTCTTCAAGGGCGCGCTGTCGGCGATCCCCGAGGGCCAGTTCGATGGCGCGCGCGCATTGGGCCTGTCGCGCTGGCGCCTCTTCGGCCTGGTCATCCTCCCCCAGATGCTGCCCCTGGCGCGCAAGGGCTGGATCACCTACGCGATCGCCACCATCAAGCGGCTGTCGATCGCGTCGGCGGTATCGGTGAGCGAGATCATGTACGTGACCAAGCAGGCGATCGCGGCCACCAACGAGCCGTTCCTGTTCCTCTCCATCGCCATCGGCCTCTACATCCTCATCGTCACTCCGCTCCTGGCATTCAACGAAAGGTCCCAGAAGGCGAGGCGTTGATGCAATGGCTCTATGATCCCGCCAATGTCGCCCTGCTGACGAAGGCGTTCCTGATGACGCTCATGATCTCGACGATCGTGATCGTCGGGTCGAACCTCCTGGCGCTGCCGCTGGCGATCCATCTGCAGAGGCCCGCGGCGCCGCTGCGCCGGGTCATCATCGCCTACAGCTTCTTCGCCCGGGCGGCGCCGGTGCTCGCCATTCTGTTCGTGCTCTATTATGGGCTGCCGCGGCTCGGCATCTTTCTCGAGCCCGTGCCCTCCGCGATCATCGGGCTGATCTTCGCCTCGACGGCCTATAACCTCGAGTTCCTCAGATCGGGCTTCGAGGGCATTCCCGACGGTCAGACGGACGGGGCCCATGCGCTCGGTCTGACGTCCTGGCAGGTCTACCGGCGGATCCTGATTCCGCAGGCCTATGCCGCATCCGGGCCGGCCCTGTTCTCGAATGCCATCCAGATGGTGAAGGGGAGCTCGCTCGCGAGCCTCGTCGCGGTAGACGAGCTCACGGCCGCCTCCACGACGCTTGTCGCGGAAACCTACCGGGCCATCGAGATCCTGACCTTCGTCGGGGCGCTCTACGGCCTGATCGCCGCGGTGATCATCGGCCTGCAATGGCTCTACGAGCGCAGCCTCGCCTGGCAGCATCCGCGGCGGTGACGGGCGACGGAGGTCGAGCCGCGCCCAGTGCAAGCCGCGGTTCTCTCACGACCGGTGTCGACGAGCGCGCGCCGATTGGCGCGGCGCCGACCGGATCCTGGCGCATCCGCACGGGTTTCGACGGCCTGCGGTCCGGAACATGTCGGACCCCGGCCCCTCCGGCAAGTCCCCGCCGCGGCGGGCGAGCGGCCACCGGATGCGGCGGACGGGGCGCCCGCCCGGGTCTCCGGCGGTGTCGTCGTCCGGCGGCAACCGGTCTCCTGCGTCGCCGCCGTCCGGTGACGGGTCCAAGGCCATGCCGATGGGGCGCTCAGAAATCGACCGTGAGCTGGGCCGTCACCTGGCGCGCATCGCCGGGGGTGCAGCCGCCGCCGAGATAGCAGGTGGCGTAATAGCTCTTGTCGAAGAGATTGGTGACGTTCACCGCCGCTTCCATCCTGCCGAACTGGTAGCGCAGCGCCGCATCGGCGACGGTGTAGCCGGGCACCGAGCGGGTATTGGCGCTGTCGCCCCAGGTCTGTCCGATGTAGCGCAGGCCGGCGCCGAGGCTCACCCCGTCGAGCGCGCCGCCGGCGAAGAGGTAGTTGCCCCATATCGAGGCCTGGTGCTCGGGCACCAGCGGCGGGCGGTTGCCCTCGTCGCCGTCGTTGCTGGAGGTGATCTCGGCGTTGGTATAGGTATAGCTCGCCTGCGTCGACAGGCCGCCGACAAGGTCGAAGCTGCCTTCGAGCTCGAGGCCGCGGCTCTCGATCTCCCCCGTCTGCACCGCGAAGTCGGGATGCTCCGGGTCCATCGTCAGCACGTTCGTGCGCGTCATGTCGTAGAGCGCCGCCGTGAAGAAGCCTTCGAAGCTCGCGGGCCGGTACTTGACGCCGACCTCGTATTGCGTGCCGCGCGTCGGCTCGAAGACCTGCCCGTCGAAGGTCGTGCCCACGTTCGCGGTGAATCCCTCGGCGTAGCTCGCATAGGGCGCGAGGCCGTTCGCGAATTCGTAGACCGCGCCGGCATTGAGGAGGAAGGCGTCGTTGCTCTGCGACGTGTCGCCCGCGGCGCTGAGGCGGTCGTCGAGGCTGCTCTCGGACCAGGCCTGTCGCATGCCGAGGGTCAGGTGCAGGTCCTCGCCGATGCTTGCCTGGTCCTGCAGGTAGAGGCCGTATTGGGCCACAATCTGCTCGCCGTCCTGGTAGATCGGCGGCGGCGCGACCGGGAAGTCGTAGCTGGGATCGGCGACCGGGATCAGGTAGCCGTCCTGATACCCTTGGGTGCCGTCGGAGGAATAGCGGTTGTAGTCGGCGCCGAGCAGCAGCCGGTGCTCGGTGCCGGCGATGGTGAAGTCCTTCTGCACCTGGTTGTCGAGATTGAAGATCTCGGCGGTCTCGTCGACGGAGAAGGCGACGAAATCCATCGTCGTCTCGTCCGCCATGCCGTTGAAGTAGAGTTCGGCATAATCGGTGGACTGGCGCGAATAGCGCAGGTTCTGTCGCACGCTCCAGCCTTCCTCGAAGTCATGGGCGAACTGGTATCCGACCGATCCGACCTCGGCATCGAAATGGTCGAAGTCGGGCAGCTCGTCGGCGAAGCCGGAGGGGAGGGGGCCGAGGCTCTCGGGATAATCCTCGCCGGCGACCGGCAGGAACACCGCGGGCGAGAGGCGGTCGCGCTGCCAGTTGGTTAGGATCGTCAGCGAGGTCGCCTCGCTGGGCGCCCAGGTCAGCGCCGGCGCGATGAAGAAGCGGTCGTTCTGGGAATTCGCATATTGGGTCTGGCCGTTGCGCCAGAGCCCGGTCAGGCGGTAGGCGAGGCTGCCGCCGGTCCCGAGCGGGCCGCCGATGTCGAATCCCGCCTCGGCGGTATCGAAGGAGCCGTAGCTCGCGAAGGCCTCGCGGAACGGGGTGAAGCTCGGTCGCTTGGTGATGACGTTGATCATGCCGCCCGGGTCGTTCTCGCCGTAGAGGACACCCGCCGCGCCGCGGAGCACCTCGACGCGCTGGGTGCCGTAGGGCTCGATCTTGAAACCGGAGAAGCCGATCGACTTCTGGCTGAGCCCGTCGCGGAAGATGCCGTAGGTGCCGATGTCGAATCCCCGGATCAGGAACTGATCGAAGCGCCCGTCGAGCCCCCAGATCGAGGAGGTGACGCCGGCGGTGTAGCCGAGCGTCTGCTCGAGTTCCTGGGGATTGCGGTCGATCATCTCCTGCTCGGTGACCACGGATACCGATTGGGGGATGAGCTCGATCGGCGTGTCGGTCTTGGAGCCGGTCGTGGTGTCGATCGCCACGTATCCGACATCCGGGCCGACGTCCGATGTCGCCTCGGCCTCGACCTTGATGGTCGGCAGACCCATGTCCTGGGCGTGGACGACCGCCGGCGCGATGGCGGCACCTGCCGAAGCCGCCAGCGCGCTCCATAGCCGGGAGGCAGGCAACGCTCCGCCGATCGCGCCGATGGCGGCGCGGCAAGTCCCTATCGTCACGTGAAAATTCCCCTCTTGCACCGATCGGGCCGCAGCAGGCACGGCCGTAATCCCAATTATTTTTGTCAACTAACCCTGTCAAGCCGGGCCGTCGCGGTCGTGGCAAGCAAACCGGCGGTCGTCGAAAGTCCCGGATGGTCGCTGCCGCCGGCGGCTGCATCCATCCCGCGGAACCGGCCTTCCAGGCGCTGCGTGTCGCGCGGGCCGGCTGCGGGCCGACGGCCGCGCCATCGGGGGCAGGGGGCAAAGGCTCCGCGCCGCCTCCCCCGCTACCGGGATTCCTGGTTGATCCGGTTCAGGAGCGCTGCCACCCGTGCCGGCGCGATGTCGCTTCCGAAGAACCAGTTCAGGGTATCGGCGAGGCCGAGGAAGGAATCCTCGCACATGGCCAGGATCCGGTCGGCCTCGTCCTCGGAAACCTTCATTTCCTGCATCACGAAGGATGCGACCAGCTTCCGCCCGGCCGGGTGCCGGAAGATCACCGCCGGTTGGGTATCGAGCCGGACCGGAACGAAGGCGGTCCGGTCCGAGTCGCAGCCGATCCTCGCGGCGAGCCGGATGTCGCGCGATGACGCGCCGATCTCGACGAAGAAGCCGTCGGCCCGCAGGGCCCAGCGGCCGAGCGCCGGGTCCCAGTACTGGAAATCGCGCAGGCGCAGGTCGAAGCGCAGGGTCTTCAGCTCCCCGCCCGCGAGCGCGACCTTCCGGAAGCCCTTCAGCTCCCGCAGGGGACGCGACAGGCCGGGATTCTCCGGCCGGATGTAGAGCTGCACGACCTCTCTGCCCGCCATCTCGCCGGTGTTTCTCACCGTGCATTCGACGAAAGGAATCGTGTCGCAGCTGACCTCGGGGGCGCTGATCCGCAGGGCGCTGTAGTCGAAGGCCGCGTAGCCGAGCCCGTGGCCGAAGGGTAGGGCGGGCTCGATCTTCTTGATGTCGTAGAAGCGGTAGCCGACGAAATGCCCCTCCGAATAGACGTGGTGGCCGTTCTCGCCCGGATAGGTATGGAAGCCGGGAATGTCCTCCTTGCGCTTCGGGATCGTGACGGTCAGCTTTCCCGAGGGGTTGCGCAGGCCGCAGAGGATGTCGCTGACCGCGCCGCCCCCGCCCTGGCCGGGAAAGAACGTCAGGAGCAGCGCGCCGATCTCGTCGATCCAGGGCATTGCCACCGCATCCGGTGAGGCGATGACGACGATCACCCGCGCATGGTTGCGGGCCACCCTGCGGATCAGGTCATCATAGCCCCCGGCAAGGTTCAGATCCGTCCGGTCCGCCCCCTCGCCATCGGACTGGACCATGGTATTCGCGAAGATCACCACCGCCTCGGCCCGGCCGAGCGCCTCCGTCAGAGCGGCCTCGTCGGTGGCCGGCCCGTCCAGATGGACGACCCGGCCGCGACCCAGCGTTTCGCGCAACCGGTCGAGCGGCACATCCGTCTCCGTCGGCCGGGTCGTGGCCGAGCCCGACCCCTGGATCACCGGCGCGGCCGCGCCGGTCCCGAGCACGAGAACCTCGCCGGTCCCGCCGGGATCGAGCGGAAGCGTCCCGTTCTCGTTGCGCGCGAGGACGATGCTCTCGGCGGCGAGCTTGCGCGCGACGCGGTGGTGTGCGGGGAAATCCGCCGTCACGGTCCGGTCCTCGCCCCCCTTCGCCAGGCGGACGAAGCGAAGGACGCGGCGGCAGGACCGGTCGAGCGCCTCGACCGCGAGGCTGCCGCTTCTGAGCGCGGCGAGCAGCTCGAGCTTGCGCGGGGCGCTCTCGGGCATGTCCAGATCGTTGCCCGCCCGGAGCGATTCCGGCCGATCCTTGATGGCGTACCAATCCGATATCGCCAGCCCGTCATAGCCCCATTCCTCGCGCAGAACATCCGTCAGCAGGAAGGTGGAATGGGCCGTCTGTTCGCCGTTCAGCAGGTTGTAGGACGACATCACGGTCCATGGCGTGCTGCGTTCCAGCGCCGCCTCGAACGCGCGCAGATAGATCTCCCGCAGCGCCCGCTCGTCGACGTCGGAGCTCATCGTGGTGCGCTCGATCTCGGAATTGTTGCAGGCCAGATGCTTGAGGCTCGCGCCGACACCGTGGTCCTGCAGGCCGTTGATCAGCGCCGCGCCGAGGGCGCCGTTCAGCAGCGGATCCTCCGAATGATACTCGTAGGCCCGCCCTGCGAGCGGCGTGCGGCGGATGTTGACGCCCGGGCCGAGCAGCATGTTGACGCCGTAATGCTGGCACTCGGCGGCAAGGGTGCGTCCCATCAGATAGAGAAGCTCCTCGTCCCAGGAACAGCCCATGCAGCTGCCGCTGGGGAAGACGGTCGCCGGCTTCGTCGACCCGAAGGTCTGTTCCCCGCTTTCGCTGCGGGGCTTGTTCAGCACCTCGAGAAACTGCGAGAAGCCGTTTGCCGTGGCGTCCCGCCGGTCGATCTGGTCGGCGGAGTAGCGGACGCCATTGGTGCCGTCGGTCATGACGGTTTCGGGGATGTTCAGCCGGTAGTTGACCGCGGTGCGCCACAGCCCCTGTCCCGAAACCAGATCGACCTTCTCCTCCAGGCTCATCGACTGGATCAGTTCGTCGAGCTCGGCATCCGAATGCTGGAATGTCATGGGGTCCTTCCGATTGTCCGGGAGCGCCCGTCCGGCGCCTCCCGCTTCGTCGCAATTGATGGCATAACTTGAACGATTCGGTTCGGGCCGGATCGGCTCGGACGATGTTATCCCCGACAATACCGAAGCATAACGGCATCACCGTGCTTGCGGTTGCTATCATTTCTTGCAATCCTGTTAGTTGGTCCGATATCCGCCCGGAGGCCGAGATGAAACACGAGCGCAAGGCCGCCCAACCCGACCGGGGCCTGGAATACGGTCACGAGTCGACCGTCTATGAAATGGACGGCCCGGTTCACATGTTCATGCACGGCATGAACGAGATCCCGCTGCACTGGCACGAGACGCAGGAGATCATCGTGGTGCTGCGCGGCACGCTCCGGATGACGGTGGGCAGGGGTCTCTGCAATCTGGGCGAGCGGGACGTGATGATCATCAATCCCTTCACCGTGCACGGGTCGACGGCATGGGATCCCGAAACGCTCGTTTGCGGCGTGCATCTGTCCACGGATTATTTCGAGAGCAGGGGGCTGCCGGAGTTCTCCGCGCGGCAGTATCTCTGCCGGAGCTTCCTGCACGGAAAGAGCTTCGAGCGGATCGCCGGCCCGATTCGCTCGATGGTCGCCCGGCTGCTGCTGTCGTCGGGGCGCGTGGCGGGCGACAAGCTGGCACACGACCTGCTGGCGGGAATGCTCGCGCTCTTCGTCTATCGGCATGTGCCCTGGGAGGCGGAAGACCGCGACGGCGCATCGCTGCGGGGCTCGGGCGGGGACCGGGTCGTGCGGATCATGCGCGAGGTGCGTGCCTGCAATGCGCGCAATTTCAGCCTCGCCGAATACGCGGAGCGGGAAGACGTCACCGTCAGCCACCTGTCGCGGCTCTTCAAGACCTTCGTCGGCATCGGCTATCGGGACTACGTGCAGAACGTCCGCCTGGACAATGCCGCCACGCTCCTCCGGGAGGACCGCATGCCCATCTCGGACATCATGGAAGTGGCCGGGTTCAGCAACCCGACCCATTTCTTCCGGAAGTTCCGGGCACGCTACGGGTGCAGCCCGGGCCAGTACCGCCGGCGGCGGCACGGCAGCGAGCGGCCCTGGGAAAGAAGCGTCGAGACCATGCGCAGAGAGATCGAGCTGCTGTGCCGGCAGCTCGACTTCGACGCCGACGACCTGCACCGGCTGATTTTCGGCCTCGACCGGATGCCGAGCCTCGGCAGCGATGTGTCGATCCATCAGGTCCCCGCCGTGAGATCAACGCATGATACTCAGTCTTGTTAAGAATCGGGAATATCTGCCCGGGCACATCAATGGATGACATATTTGGTTTGACAGGCCGCCGACCGCTGGCCGTATTTTGGGAGCCAACGGGATTCTGGCGGAGGAGAAACGGAACATGCGCTCGCTCTTGAGAGCAGCCTCCTGTCTGGGCGGGATGCTGGTCGCATGCCCCGCATTGGCGCAGGAACTGGAGGTGGTCCATTACTGGACCAGCGAGGCGGAGTCGAAGGCGATGGGGGCGCTGGCCGATGCCTATGTCGCGGCGGGCGGAACCTGGGGCGACAGTGCGACCGGAGGCGGCGAGGGCGCCACCGCGCTGGCGATCAGCCGCATCATGGGCGGCGGCCCGCCATCCGCC
>NZ_DAIUBO010000013.1:0-32441 GCF_036846665.1 Amaricoccus sp.
GATCGAGTTCGGCGGGGTCCGCGCCCCCTCCCCCCCCGCCGGTCATGTCCTCGGCTCCGCCCAGATCGCGGTGGAGCGCGCCGGCTTCCGGATCGTGGCGGCCGGCGACTATGCCCGCGCGCCCAATCCCACCTGTACCGCCTTCGAGCCCGTCCCCTGTGACATCTTCATCACCGAGGCGACCTTCGGCCTGCCGGTCTTCCGCCATCCGCCCGCCGCGACCGAGATCGGCCGGCTGCTGACCTCCATCGACCGCTTCCCCGAGCGCAGCCATCTCGTGGGGGTCTATGCCCTCGGCAAGGCCCAGCGGGTGATCCGCCTGCTGCGCGACGCCGGATACGAGGCCCCGATCCACCTGCACGGGGCGCTGCGAAGGCTCTGCGACTACTATGTCACCGAAGGAATCGATCTCGGCGAGCTGCGCGACGCGACGACCGACCGGGGAAAGACGACGGATTTCGCAGGCGCGGTAGTGCTCGGCCCGCCATCGGCCTTCGCGGCGACCTGGATCCGCCGCTTCGCCGACCCGCTGATCGCCTTCGCCTCGGGCTGGATGCAGGTCCGGGCCCGCGCGCGCCAGCGCGGCGTGGAACTGCCGCTGATCATCTCCGACCATTGCGACTGGGACGGGCTGACCGCCACGCTCACCGAGATCGCGCCTTCCGAGGTCTGGGTCACCCATGGCCGCGAGGAGGCGCTGGTGCGCTGGTGCGCGCTCGAGGGCCTGCCGGCGCGCCCCCTGCATCTCGTCGGCTACGAGGACGAGGCGGAGTGATGCGCCGCTTCGCCGCCCTGCTCGAACGCCTCGCCTTCACGCCCTCGCGCAACGCCCGGCTCCGGCTGCTCGCCGGCTACCTGAGGGACGCGCCCGATCCCGACCGCGGCTGGGCGCTGGCGGCGATCACCCGGGATCTCGCGCTCGACAGCGTCAAGCCCGCGATGCTGCGCGCGCTGGCGGCGGAGCGGGTCGATGCGGAACTCTTCGCGCTCTCCTACGATTTCGTCGGCGACCTCGCGGAGACCGTCGCACTGATCTGGCCGGAGACCGGCCGCGCCGACGATCCCCCGCTCGGCGAGATCGTCGCGGCACTGCAGGAAGCCTCGCGCCGGACCCCGGCGCAGGTCGTGGCCCGCCTCCTCGACCGACTCGATGCCTCTGGCCGCTACGCGCTGCTGAAGCTCGTGACCGGAGGGCTCCGGGTCGGCGTCTCGGCGAGGCTCGCCAAGGCGGCGCTGGCGGAGCTGGGCGGGCGCGAGCTGGCCGAGATCGAGGAGATCTGGCACGGGCTCGCCCCGCCCTATCGCGATCTCTTTGCCTGGCTCACGGAGGCGGGTCCGAAGCCCGCCGCCGCGGCCGCCTGCCCGTTCCGGCCGGTGATGCTGGCGACGCCGCTGGCCGTGGAGGAACTCGGGGGACTGGACCCGGCGGAGTATCTCGCCGAGTGGAAATGGGACGGCATCCGGGTGCAGGCGAGCGCGGAGGCCGGCACGCGCCGGCTCTATTCGCGCAGTGGCGATGACATCTCGGCGGCTTTTCCCGATCTCGTCGAGGCGCTCGACTTCGACGGCACGCTCGACGGCGAGCTCCTGGTCCGGCATCCCTCTGGCGGCACCGCGCCCTTCGCGGATCTGCAGCAGCGCCTGAACCGCAAGACGGTGACGGCAGCCCAGCGCGCCCGCCATCCGGCCTTCCTGCGCGCCTATGACCTGCTCTTCGCGGGCGGTCGCGACCTGCGCGGCGAGGCCCTTGCCACCCGGCGCGGCGCGCTCGAGGATTTCGTCGCCCGGCTCGACCCGGCGCGGTTCGACCTCTCGCCGCTCGTGGCCTTCGCCGCCTGGGAGGAGCTGGAAGCGCTGCGCGCCGACCCGCCCGACCCGGTGATCGAGGGGCTGATGCTCAAGCACCGCGACAGCGCCTATCTGCCCGGACGGCCCAAGGGCCCCTGGTTCAAGTGGAAGCGCGACCCGCATGTGATCGACGCGGTGCTGCTCTATGCCCAGCGCGGCCACGGGAAGCGGTCGGGATATTATTCGGACTATACCTTCGGGGTCTGGACCGAGGCGGGCGAGCTGGTGCCCGTGGGCAAGGCCTATTTCGGCTTCACCGACGCGGAACTGGCCGAGATCGACCGCTACGTGCGGGGCAATACCACCGATCGCTTCGGCCCGGTGCGCGCGGTGCGGGCGGAGCCCGGGCACGGGCTGGTGCTGGAGGTGGCCTTCGAAGGCCTGAACCGCTCGGCCCGCCACAAGTCCGGGGTCGCCATGCGCTTCCCCCGGATCAGCCGCCTCCGCTGGGACAAGACTCCCGCCGAGGCCGACCGTCTGGAGACGCTCGAGGCGATGCTGCCGCGGGGTGGCCCCGAGGCGGGTCCATAGCCGAGACGTGGATATCCATGCGCGATCCGGGTGAGTGGTTCCGAACCCGGCGCCCGGCGCACCGGCCTTGGTGGCGTCCCGCAGTGGGACCCCACTTATCATATTGTTATTGCTATGCTTTCCAGAAGGTCGCCCGGCTGGAGGTTTCGGACCAGCGGCCCGTCCGCCTGACCGACGCCACGGCGCGCGGACCGAGCCTTGGGACAGGGAGCAGGCCGCGCCGCCTTCCCCCGGACCGAGAAGGCGCGAGCCGCAGGGCGAGGGGAGTGCGGTTTCACCGTCGGTCGGGGATCGGAACGGGTGGGTCCTGGACGGCGCGCATGCGCGCCGGCCCCGGCGGCGCCGGCTCGGCCCGATCGACACCGGTCGATCGGGCCGGGGACCTTTTCCCCGCCTGGGAAGACTTCGACGACAAGGGGGTCGGTATCAGACCCCCACATGGGCGCGGAAGGCCGGAGCCTCGGGGGCGAGGCCGGCGGCGGGCAGGGTCTCCGCGATGCGGCCGGTGACGACGAAGGCGATGCGGTCGGCGAGCGCGAGGGCGGCGTCCACGCGCTGCTCGACGAGGATCGTGGCGACGCCGCTGGCCTTCAGCGCGAGGATGGTGTCGCGGATCAGCGTGATCATCGAGGGCTGCAGCCCCTCGGTCGGCTCGTCGAGCAGGAGGACGCGCGGCTCCAGGCAGAGCGCGCGGGCGATGGCGAGCATCTGCTGCTCGCCGCCGGAGAGCGTGCCGGAGACCTGGCCGAGCCGCTCGCGCAGGCGGGGGAAGAGCCCGAGCACCCGCTCGCGGGTCGGCGCGCCGTGGCCGCGGGCCATCAGCCCGATCTCGAGGTTCTCGGCCACGGTCAGCTCGGCGAAGAGCCGGCGGCCCTGGGGCACGTAGCCGAGCCCGTGGCGCGGGATCTCGTGCGCGGGCAGGCCGTCGAGGCGCACCCCGTCGAGGCGCACCGCGCCGCCGGCGGGCGGCACCAGGCCCATGATCGCCTTGAGCGCGGTGGATTTTCCCGCACCGTTGCGGCCCATCAGGCAGAGCACCTCGCCACCGGCCACCGCGAGGTCGAGGCCGTGCAGCACCTGCACGTTGCCGTAGCCTGCATCGAGTCCCGCCACCTCCAGCATCACGCCCCCAGATAGGCCGCCTGCACGGCCCAATCGGCACGGATCTCGGCTGGCGTGCCTTCGGCGAGCACTTCGCCGAAGTTCAGCACGGTGATGCGGTCGGCGAGATCCATCACCAGCTCCATGTTGTGCTCGATCAGGAGCACGGTGGCGGTGCGGGCGACCTCGCGCACGAGGCGCTTGAAGGTCTCGATCTCGGTGTCGGCGAGGCCTTGCGTCGGCTCGTCGAGGATCAGGAGCTTCGGCGCCAGCGCGAGACCCATGGCGACCTCGAGCAGCCGCTGGTGGCCATAAGCCAGCGTGCCGGCAACCTGGCCGGCGCGGTCCGCGAGGCCGACGCGGTCGAGAGCCGCCAGCGTCTCGGCGGCGAGATCGGCGACGCCGCGGCGCTGCACCGCGAGCGCGACATTGTCGAAGACCGGCAGGCGGGCGTAGATCGCGGTGATCTGGAAGGTATAGGCGATGCCCAAGCCCACGCGGGCATGGGCGGGCAGCGCGGTGATGTCGCGCCCCTCGAAGCGGATCGTGCCGGCGCTCGGGGCGATCCGGCCGCAGATCAGCCCGACGAGGGTGGTCTTGCCCGCGCCGTTCGGGCCGATGAGCGCGCGGATCTCGCCGTTGGAAAGATCGAGATCGACCCCGTCGACCGCGGTCAGCCCGCCGAAGCGGCGGGTGAGCCCCCGGGTCGAGAGCAGGCTCACGGCAGCCATGGCAGCGCCCGTTCCCGCAGGCTGCCCAGGAGGCCCTTGCGGGCGAAGAGCACGAGCGCGAGCAGCGCGAGGCCGACCACCATCAGATGCGCCGTGGTCACGCTCGACGAGAGATCGACGAGGTAGAACATCACCAGCGTGCCGAGGAAGGGGCCGAGCACGGTGCCTGCGCCGCCGAGCAGGACCCAGAGCAGCGGCAGGATCGAATACTGGATCGAGGCGAAGGTCGCGCCGACATAGCCGAACATCAGCCCGTAGGCCGCCCCCGAGGCGCCCGCCAGCAGGCCCGAGGCCACCAGCCCGATCAGCCGGTAGCGGAACGGGTCGTAGCCCAGCATCCGGCTGCGCTCGGCGTTCTCGCGCATCGCCACCAGCACCCGTCCGGTCGGGCTGCGCACGAGCGCGAGGCAGGCCAGGAGCGCCAGCGCGAAGAGCGCGAGCGCGGCGAAATAGCGCGTCCTGTCGTCGGAGAGATCGAGCCCCGCGACCACCCGCGAGGCGCGGTCGATCACATAGCCCTCGTCGCCGCGGGTCAGGGGGCCGAAATAGAGGATGAGCAGATAGCCCGCCTGGGCGAACATCAGCGTGACGATCATGAAGGCGACACCGGTGGTGCGCAGCGCCAGGAGCCCCACGGCGAGCGCGGCGAGCGCGCCGCCGGCGATGCCCGCCAAGAGGCCGGGGCCGGCGGGCCAGCCCGCGAGTTGCACCAGTGTTCCGGTGGCATAGAGGCCGGAGGCGAAGAAGAGCGCGTGGCCGAGGCTGAGCAGCCCGGTGTAGCCGAAGGCGATGTTGTAGCCCATGGCGAAGACCGAGAGCACCATGATCCGCGCCAGATTGCTGACGTGATAGGCGGGCAGCACGAAATAGAGTGCGGCGAGCACGCCGATCACGCCCAGATGCAGGCCGAGGATCGCGCCGCGATGCCCGGTCACGCCGCGCGCTGCCCGAAGAGCCCCTGCGGGCGGAACACCAGCACCAGCGCGACCAGCAGCGTCGCGAGGATCTTGGCGAGCGTCGGCGAGAAGAACACCGAGACGATGCCGTCGGAGAGCCCGATAAGCACCGCCGCCAGCACCGTGCCGCGCAAGCTCCCCAGGCCGCCGATGATCACCACGATGAAGGAGAGGAGCAGCGGGTCGCCGCCCATCAGGTAATGCGCCTGCTGGATCGGCACGATCAGCACCGCCGCTACCGCGGCGAGGGCCGCGCCGAGCGCGAAGACGAGGGCATAGACCCGGTCGACGTCGATGCCGAAGGCGGTGGCGGTCTCGCGGTCGTATTGGGTGGCGCGCATGACGAGGCCGATCCGGCTGCGCACGAGCAGCTGGCGGACGCCGAGCAGGAGCAGGGCGGCGGCGGCCACCACCGCGAGCTTGTAGCCGGAATAGCCGAACCAGGGGAATTGCAGGCGCCAGTCGAACGGCGCCTGCACCGGACGGGCATCGGGGCCGTAGAGGCTCAGCGCCGCCTGCTGGAAGATGTAGAGCAGCCCGATGGTGGCCACGATCGTCGCCTCGGGGTCGTAGTCGAGCCGCTTGAGGATCGCCCGGTCGGCCAGCGCCGCGATGCCGCCCACGATCAGCGGGCAGACCACCAGTGCCGCGGCGAAGCCCAGCGCCGGCGGGCCGGGCACCGAGGCTGTGACGAACCAGGCCAGCACCGCGCCGAGCATGAAGAACTCGCCATGCGCGACATTGACCACCCGCATCACCCCGAAGACGAGGCTCAGGCCGACGGCGGTCAGCGCCAGCACCGCCGCCATCACGAGGCCCTCCATGGTGGCGAGCAGCAGGAAGGGTCCGAAATCCAATGCCGCAAGGCCCCGTGCCGGTCAGAAGGGTTGCGTGGTGTAGTCCACCTCGTCGGGATAGAGGCCGTCCTCGATCGAAGTGGTATGCACCACCTCGAGCCGGCCCTCCGCGACCTTGGAGATATGCTGGTGGCCGAAGACCTGGTGGGTCCGGCCGTTGAAGACCTTGTCGCCCTGGGGATGCTCGCGCGAGAGCGGCATCTCGGTCATCGCCTCGATCGCCTCGACGAAGGCCTGGCGGTCGTCGGGGCCCTGGTAGCCGGCGGCCTCCATCCCGGCCTTGATGACGAAGAGCGTCTCCCAGGCGCTGAACATATGCGCGTAGGTCGAGACCTCCCGGGCGTCGCTGACCGAGGCGCCGTTGTCGTCGACCCCCACCGCCGCGCGGTAGAAGGTCTCGTGCTCGGAGGCGCCGGGCTGCAGGCAGCGCGGATGGCCCTCCCAGAAATGCGTGCCTTCGAGGAATTCGAGCCCGGGGCCGGCGATGTCCACGGCCTCGAGCGAATCGATGAAGCCGAAGATCTCGGGATGGTCGCCGGTGCCGTAGAACTCGCCGAGCTCCTTGACGAAGGTCAGCACCGCCGGGCCGACCATGACGTGATAGAGCACTTCCGTCTCGGAGGGGATGCGCGGCAGGTGGCGGGTGAACGAGGTCTCGGTGGGCGGGATGGCGATGAGCTCGACGACCTCGCCGCCCTGGGCCTCCATGGCTGCGGTGAAGAAATCCCGGTGGTCGTAGCCGAAGGCGTAGTCGGGGAAGACCATGGTAACCTTCTTGCCGAGGTTCGCCGCCACCCAGGGCGCCATCGCCTGCACCTGGCTCTTCACGTCGGTGATGCCGGGCTGGAGGGTCCAGCGGTTGGTGATGCCGGAGGCGACGTGATGGCCCTCGGAGCAGACGAGATAGGGGATGCGCAGCTCGCCCGCGCGCGGCGCGCTGCCGACGACCACGTTGGAGAAGAGCGCGCCGAAGACCGCGTCGCATCTGCCCTGCGTGGCGAGCTTCTCCACCACCTCGGCGCCGCGCTTGGGATCGGTGCCGTCGTCCTCGAAGAGGATCTCCACCGGGCGGCCGTTGATGCCGCCCGCATCGTTGAGCACCTGCAGCGCCGCCTGGGCGGTGCGCTCGTACCAGCGGCCATAGGCGGCGCCGATGCCGGTGCGGTGCAGCTGGAAGCCGAGGCGGATCGGCTCTGAACTCTGGGCCTGGATGAAGCCCGGAAAGGCGCCTGCGGCCGCGAGCGTGCCGGTGCCGGCCGCGATTCCCTTGAGCAGGCCGCGCCGGCTGGGCGTCCGGGTGATCGGGATGTCCTTCAACGGGTTCCCCTCCGCTGTTGCTCTCGCCCGGCCGGAACGCCGCCCGCCCGCGCTTCGGGCGCGAGAATGTGGGCCGGCAGGCCAAATGTCCACGGCGATGTTCGGCCCCGCGGAAATCACCCCTATCCGGCCGGAAAGCCCGTGCTATCGTTTCCCGATCAATCCGAGAAACGAGGGAGAGCAGCATGAACAGAACCCTTCCGGTCCGGCGCGGCGCGGTCGCCGCGATCGCCCTGGCCTCGGTCCTGGCCCTCTCCGCGCCCCTTCGGGCCGAGCAGAGCCTGCTCCAGACGAATGTCGCGTTTTCCGGCACCATCGCCTGGCTCAGCACCGGCGCGCCGGCCTTCGTCATCGCGGCGGTGCGGAACGGCGAGACCGCCTTCGCCGGCTTCGGCGAGCGGGCGGAGGGCACCGGGCAGGCGCCGGAGGCCGACACGATCATGCGCATCGGGTCGATCAGCAAGGCCTTCTGCGGCGAGGTGCTGGCGAGCATGGCCGCGGGCGGCGAGGTCGCGCTGACCGACCGGCTTCAGGACCGGCTGGACTGGGATGTGACGATCCCCGAGATGGACGGACGGCCGATCCGGCTGATCGATCTCGTCACCCATGCCGCGGGCCTGCCGCGCGAGGTCCCGCGCCCCAAGGCCCCCGAGGACGATCCCTTCGCGACCAATACCCCCGAGGCGCAGATCGCCGGGCTCGCCACCGATCCGCTGCTCTTCGCGCCGGGCACCGGGGCGAGCTATTCGAACTGGGGGTTCGACCTGCTCGGCGCGGCGCTCGCCAGCACCGCGGGCAAGTCCTATGCTGATCTGCTGGCCGAGCGCGTGCTGGCGCCGCTCGGCATGAACGACACGCTCTTCAATCCGCGCCCGGAGGACCGGGACCGGCTGATGCAGGGCCATAATTTCGACGGCGCGCCGATGCCCTTCGCGCCGACGCCGGTCACCATCGAATGCGCCGGAGGGCTCTATTCCACCGCCGCGGACATGATGCGCTGGATGCAGTGGCATCTCGACCGTCCCGCCGCGGCGGAGGAGGAGATGCGCCTGCTCGATCACGCGGCCTGGCTCTATCGCGACGGCCTCGTCCCGGCCGCAGGCTTCGACGAGGGCGGCGGCGAGATGGATGCCCTCGGGCTCGGCTGGGTGGTGATGATGCCCGAAGGGAACCGGCCGCTGATCCTGCAGAAGACCGGCGGGCTGCAGGGCATGTTCGCTTATGTGGCACTGGCGCCGAGCCGGGACATGGGCGTCTTCGTGGCGATCAACCAGTTCAGCACCGGCGGATTCTCCGTGATGGTCAAGACCGCGCTCGACCTGATCACCACGCTTTCGCCGCGCTGATCGCCTTCGGTCAGGCGGCGACGGGCGTCGAGAGGAGCCAGAGGCCGAGCACGGTATAGGCGACCATCAGCGCGGTCATCGGCAGATGCGCGGCCCGGGTCGGCGGCGGGTCGGAGCGCCCGGCGATCGAGAGCCCCAGCACCACTGCCAGCAGATGCGCGCCGAGGATCAGCCCGAACTGGAGGTTCCAGATCACCTGGACCGCGCCCGCGTCGCCGAGGAAGCCGAAGGAGACCCAGTGCTCGGGCAGACCCAGCGGGTTCCAGCCGCGCCCGAAGGGATCGCTCGCCGCCACCACCGCGTACTGGCCGTTCGTCAGCAGCGCCACGAGGTAATGCGCGGCATGATAGCCCGCGGCGATGGGCAGGAAGGCCAGCATCGCCGGCCCGGCGTCGCGCCAGAACGGCCCGGCGGCTCCCGCGATATGCCGCCCGAGTGCCATGGCGCCGAGGATCGTGGCCCCCGTCAGCAGCCAACCGGCGACGAGCCCCGCGGTATTGGCGCCTATGACCGCCGAGCGTCCGGGGAAGTCGAGCGGGTTGAGGCCAAGGCGGGCGAGCCACCAGAAGGTCTCCGAGAGCCCATCGAAGGTCACCGAGGCCAGCATCAGCGCGACGAAGGCGGTCTGGCCCCGGTCGAGCGGCGGCATGGCGAGGATGCGCGTGCCGGGGAGCGCCGCCATCAGGCGGGACCGCTCCGCGCCCTGCTCGACCCAGAGCGGGGCGATCCGGGCGACGAAGCCGAAATAGACGGTGAGGAACTCGCCGCGCTCGAGCCAGGCTTCGCCCTCGATCACCGCGAGCCCCAGCATCAGCAGCCAGTAGGCGGCGACGGCACGGGCGAGCACGGCCGGGTCGGCCGGGGCGAGCGAGACGATCTCGAACCAGGCGAAGGCGAAGAGCCCCGCCACCGCCGGCCAATGCCCGAGCCGCGCCAGCCCGGCCGATCCGTCGCGGCCGATCAGCCGGCGCAGGCTCCGGACCGGGCCCCGCCAGGGGTTCAGCGGCCGCCAGACGTCGCCGAAGGCGAGCGCGAGCAGCGGCAGGCCGACCCAGAGCAGCGTCCAGACCGTCTGCACCAGCAGATTGTCCAGGGGGTCGCTGGTGCCGAAGAAGCCGTTCAGGATCAGCGCCCAGAGCAGGAGCGCGGCGAGCCAGCTCGTCAGCCCCGGCGGCAGGCGGCGCCTCCAGCCAAATAGGCTGCGTGCCGCCGGCCAGGACGGGCGGCGCGGCAGGAACGCGCCGATCAGCGCCGTCAGCGCCACGACCAGCGCCGCGCCGAGGGAATAATAGCCCGTCGGCAGCGTCAGGATCACCATGCGCTCGCCGGCATGGGCCGAAGCGGCGGCGGGCCGGAGCAGCGCCGCGCCGGCGGCAAGGGCCACGAACCCGCGCGGCGGCGCCCGCTCCGGGGCGACGGGGGAATGGCTGGACATGGCTACGGGCCCGATGCGGCAACGGTACGCGCGAAGGCGTGGTTTCCGGAGGAGGAGTCTGGGGCAGGCCCGGCGCCCTGTCAACGCGGGGCCCGCCGGGGCCCTCGGAAGACGATGGGATTTGACCCCCATTCTTTCTACCTCGACCGTCCCGCCGAAAGACGAGGGCAGCGCCCGCCGGGCCAGGAAGAGTGATGGGACCTCCGGTGATCGCTTCCGGTTCGGGCGGCCAACCGCGCCGCCCCGTTCCCGGCCTCGCCTCAGCGGCTGGCGCGCGCCATTCCGGCCGGGGGCAGGACCTGCCCGAACCGGCGCAGGCGTCGGGTGTAGCCGGAAACGGATTCGGCGAAACGCTCGGCCGTGAAATCAGGCCAGGCGACCGTCGGGAAGTCGTATTCGGCGTAGGTGGACTGCCAGAGCAGGAAATTCGAGACCCGGAACTCGCCCGAGGTGCGGATGATCAGATCCGGATCCGGCAGTTCCCTCGTGTCGAGCGCGGCCGCGATCCCGCGCTCCGAGATCGCCCCGGGCTGGAGCGCGCCGGAGGCGACGTCCCGGGCCAGCGACCGCACCGCACGGGTGATCTCGTCGCGGCCGCCGTAGTCGATGGCGATGGTCAGGTTCAGGCCCTCGCAATGGGCGGTGCGATCCTCGAGATCCTGCATCAGCTGGCGCAGCCGCGCCGGCACGCGGTCGCGCAGGCCGATGAATCGGACCCGGACCTCATGGGCCTCGAGGTCGTCGATCTTCTTGCGGATATACTGCCGGAAGATGCGCATCAGCGCCTCGACCTCGACCAGCGGCCGGCGCCAGTTCTCGGTCGAGAAGGCGAAGATCGTGAGATGCGTCACCCCGAGCCCCGGGCAAGCGTCGACGATCTCGGTCACACGACGGGCGCCGCGGGCGTGGCCCGCCACGCGGTTGAGGCCGCGGGCCTCGGCCCAACGGCCGTTGCCGTCCATGATGATCCCGACGTGGAAGGTCCGGGTCTCGCGAAAATGCATGAGATTCACCTGCTCGTTGGGCTGAATATGCACATCGTTGCGCCGGGGCAAGCCCCGAGTTGGGCCTGCCCCGGCGAAGTCCCGCCGAACGAGGAAAGGCCCGCCGGAGCGGGCCTTTCCGGTTTCGGGAGATTGGCGCCGGTCAGGCCTGGCGCGGCACCCGGACGTTCTCGACCAGATCCTGGATCGCCGCGGGCGTCGGCTTGGTCATGCCGGCGACGACATAGGCGGTCGCGAAGTTCAGGAGCGCGCCGATCACCCCGAAGCCGAGCGGGTTGATGCCGAGGATCCAGCCCGATGCATCGTCCGGCAGCGGGTTGGTGCCGGGGATGAAGAACCAGCCCTTGTAGAGGAAGATGTAGACCATCGTCGTGATCAGGCCCACCAGCATCCCCGTGATCGCCCCCTCCTTGTTGATGCGCTTGGAGAAGATGCCCATCATCAGGGTCGGGAAGAGGCTCGCCGCCGCCAGGCCGAAGGCGAGCGCCACCACCTGGGCCGCGAAGCCCGGCGGGTTGAGGCCGAGATAGCCCGCCACGACGATCGCCACGCCCATGGAGATGCGCGCGGCCCTCAGCTCCGACCGCTCGCTGATCGTGGGCATGAAGATGCCCTTGAGCAGGTCGTGGCTCACCGAGGAGGAGATCGCCAGCAATAGGCCCGCCGCGGTGGAGAGCGCCGCGGCGATACCACCCGCCGCGACCAGGGCGGCGACCCAGTTCGGGAGTGCCGCGATCTCGGGGTTGGCGAGCACCATGATGTCGTTGTTCACGGTCAGCTCGTTGCCCGCCCAACCGGCCGGCTCGGCGACTTCGGCCACGTAAGTGGCGTTCTTGTCGTTGTACCACTGGATCCGGCCGTCGCCGTTGAGGTCGTCGACCGCGAGCAGGCCGGTCTGCGCCCAGCGGGTCATCCACTCGGGCTGCTGGTCGATCGGGAGGTTGCTCTCCGGATCGGCGACAGGCTGGCCCTGCTCGACGCCCGGATGCACGGTGTTGGCGAGGTTGAAGATCGCCATGGCGCCGACCGCCGGGGCGACGGTGTAGAGCAGCGCGATGAAGATCAGCGCCCATCCGGCCGAGGACCGCGCGTCCGACATCTTCGGCACCGTGAAGAAGCGCACGATCACATGCGGCAGACCCGCGGTGCCGATCATCAGCGACAGCGTCAGCAGGAACATGTTCCACCGGCCCATCGCCACCCGGTCGGTATAGGGTCCGAAGCCGAGATCGACCATGGTCTGGTCGAGCGCGTGCAGCATGTGGGTGTCGGAACCGGCGATATTGCCGCCGAGGCCGATCTGCGGCAGGAAACTGCCGGTGATCTGCAGCGAGATGAAGATCGCCGGCACCGAATAGGCGAAGATCATGATCACGTATTGCGCGATCTGGGTATAGGTGATGCCCTTCATGCCGCCGAGCACGGCATAGACGAAGACGATCGCCATGCCGACATAGAGGCCGATCTCCACCGAGAGGTTGAGGATGTTGGCGAAGGCGATGCCCACGCCGCGCATCTGTCCGATCACATAGGTGAGCGAGATCACCAGCAGGCAGACCACCGCCACGGTCCGCGCCGTGGTCGAGTAGAACCGGTCGCCGATGAACTCCGGCACGGTGAACTTGCCGAACTTGCGCAGATAGGGCGCGAGCAGAAGCGCCATCAGCACGTAGCCGCCGGTCCAGCCCATGAGGTAGGCGCCGCCGGCATAGCCGGCGAAGGCGATGATGCCGGCCATGGAGATGAAGGATGCCGCCGACATCCAGTCCGCGGCCGTGGCCATGCCGTTGAGGGTCGGGTGAATGCCCTTGCCGGCGACGTAGAATTCCGAGGTCGAGCCGGCGCGCGCCCAGATCGCGATGGCGATGTAGAGCACGAAGGTCAGTCCGACCGCAATAATGCTCAGCGTTTGAAGATCCATTGCGGCGCCCCCCTACTCTTCGTGCACGTCGAATTCCCGATCGAGCCTGTTCATGCGCCAGGCATAGTAGAAGATCAGGATGATGAATATGTAGATGGAACCCTGCTGGGCGAACCAGAAGCCGAGCGGGTAACCCCCGATACTAAAACCGTTCAGCATCGGTGCGAATAGGATCCCTGCGCCGAGCGAGACCAGTGCCCAGACCACGAGGCACCAGGTGATGATGCCGATATTCTTCCGCCAGTACTCACTTCTATCTTTCGTTGGTGTAGTCATCCTTACTCCCCATTTTTGCGCTATGTGAGGTCTGCCGCCTCATCTCTTGTCGCATAGCTGTCCCGTGCGGCCACAATGCTATGCCGCACTGCACAATTTTTAGTTGTTTTACAGCTGATAGTCCAGCGCCAATTTCGTCTGGAGCCGCTTTGCCTCGCGAAAGGCCTCCTTGAGGATCCGGCGGTCGAGGTCGTTGAGCTTCGCCGGATCGATGCGGTTCGTGAGCGCGCTGCCCGCCGCGGCCTGCTCGTCGTTGGTGCGCATGCGCAGCAGCCGGATATAGTCGTAGGCGTCGGTCCATGCCGCCACGTCGCCGGCATCGAGCGCGCCGGCGGCCGCCGCGCCGGTCAGCCGCTCCACCGTGTTCGTGACCGGAACGCGGTGCGCGAGCGCGAGGATCCGCGCGGCGTCGATGAAGGGCGCCACCCCGTTCAGCTTCAGGTCCAGGGTATTGGATTCCTCGCCCTTGCCGCTGAGCCGGAAGTCGCGGAATAGGCCGAGCGGCGGCGTGTTCTGCAGCGCGTTCGCCGCCATCTGCTTGCGGAACCGGCTGTTGGCCGAGGCACGCTCCATCAGCCAGTCGCGCAGCGCTGCCGCCGGCGCCTTCGGCCCCCAGATCGTGCGGAAATCGAAGAAGATCGTCGATTTGAGCAGATGCTCCGGGGTCCCCTGGTCGATCCAGCGGGCGAAGCGGGCGCGCCATTCCTCCGCACTCAGGCAGCATTCGGCGTTCATCGCCATGATGCCGCCGGTGCAGAGCGGGAAGCCGCATTGCGCCAGCGCGAGGTTGATCCGCTCGGCGATCGGCATCAGCAGGGCGCGGGCCGCCTCCGGGTCCATGCCGGCGGGCGCCTCGAAGAGGATGCCGTTGTCCTGGTCCGTCTTCAGGGTCTGTTCCTGCCGCCCCTCGCTGCCGAAGGCGAGCCAGGAGAAGGGAGCTTCCGGCGCCCCGCCGGTCTCCTCGAGCACGATCGCGATCACCCGCTCGACGATCTGGTCGTTCAGCAGCGTGATGATCTGGGTGATCTGGCCGACCTTGACGCCCTGGGCGACCATCTGGGCGACGAGCAGGTGGATGTCGCCCGACCGCGCCGCGACTTCGGCGACGCTGCCCGCCGCGGTGATCGACTTGGAGAGATTGACCAGCCCCACCCGCTGCATCGAGAAGAGGTCGCGCTCGGAGATCACCCCAACGAGGCGCCCGTCCTCGACCACGACAAGGTGCTGGATCCCGGCCTGGGCCATCTGCATCGCCGCCTCGAAGGCGAAGGCGGAGCGCGGCATGCTGATCGGATCGGGTGTCATCACCTGCCCGATCGGGGCATCCAAGGCGACGCCGGGCAGCGCGACCCGGTTCATCAGATCCTTGAGCGTGAAGATCCCGATCGGCCGCGCCTCGGCATCGACGATCACCATCGAGCCGACCTTCGCCGCGCTCATGCCGCGCAGGACCTCGATCACCGGGGTCTCCGGCCCCGCGGTCAGCGGCGCCTTGAGCGTCTTCTCCGCCAGCGGCAGATTGAGCGAGCTGTCCTCGCCGAGATCGCGGACCGCTTCGGCCTGCACCTGCCGCTTGACCCTTTCGAGCAGCCCCGACAGTCGGTTGGCGCAATATTCGTTGAAGCCGGGCGACAATTCGCGCAGCGCGTCGAAGGCCGCGCGCGGCATGGCGAGGCAGACGACCTCGCCGACCGCGCGCTGCACGTTGCGCACCGGCCGGCCGTTGACAAGCGCGCCGATGGGGAAGCATTCGCCCGGCACCAGCTCCCAGGCATTGCCGTCGATGCTCTCGTCCTCGCCCTGGTCCTCGCCGACGATCAGCCCTTCCTGGAGGATGTAGAACCATTCGGCCGGGCCCGCCGCGGGATCGGTCACCGCCTCGCCGTCGGCGAAGCGGATCGCGCGGAGATGGGCGAGCAGGAAATCGACATGCTCGCGCCGCATCCGGTCGTAGGGCGGATGCCGCAGCAGGAATTCCCGCACACCCTGGTCCTCGGTGGTCTCGTCCTGCACCGGCTCGGTCACGTCGCTCTCCCCCGCCGCTTCAGCCCGCCGCGCCCTGGCCATGGGCGACGATCGCCGCCCGCTGGCGCAGATCCGCCGCCATGTTCGATTCCCGCATCACCGCGCCGAAGGTCGCGAGGCCCTTGGCCTCCAGCCGGTCGATCATCCGGATCAGCAGCTCCGCCGTGCCGATGGTGTCGCCCAGCGCAGTGTGGCGCCCGGCGATGGTGATGCCGTAGCGGTCGCAGAGCGCGTCGAGCGAATGCTCCTCCTCCTCGCCGTCGAGCATCAGCGAGACCAGCATGGTGTCGAGGACCGGATTGTCGAAGCGCACCCCCGCGGCCTTCTCCTTGAGCGAGATGAACTTCATGTCGAAGGCGACGTTGTGGCCGACCATCACCGCCGCGCCGACGAAGTCGCGGAAGGCCGGCAGCACCTCGGCGATCGGCGGGGCGCCGGCCACGTCGGCATCGGTGAGGCCGTGGAACTTGATCGAGCCGGGCGGGATCGGGCGGCCGGGATTGACCAGCCATTCGCGGCCCTCGCCGGTCAGAACGCGGTTCTGCAGGATGCGCACGGCGCCGATCTGGATGATCTCGTCGCCGCGCATCGGCTGGAGCCCGGTCATCTCGCAGTCGAAGACGACGAAGTCGATCTCCCGCAGCGGCCGCGCCGCCAGCGCCTCGTCGCCCAGATGCGCCCGCATCAGCCCGAAATCGTAGAATTCCGGCCGGGGCGGCAGCCGCTTGGGCGAGGGCACGAACTGCGGCCGGTGCGGCGCCAGCAGCGGCAGCCGCAGCAGGGCATGGCCCGGCCGCCCGGTCGCCTTCGACCAGGGCTCCGACCCGTGGCGCTCGAGGATGTCGCGCAGCCGCTGCCCGCCCGACTCCTGCGAGCAGGCCATGTCGAGCCAGCTTTCGAGCAGGCCCTCGGGCACCGGCGCGCCGGCCCAGACCAGGTCGAGATAGACCCGCCGGTCGCCGAGCAGCGGCTCGATCTCGAAATCGCGCGCCCCGGTCTCCTCCGCGATCCGGCGGATCAGCGCCTCGACCGCCTGGATCAGCGAGAGGCTGTCCCCGTGCAGCCAGAGCGGGATGCCCACAAGGCTCGCGCGGATCCCGCTCTCCGCGAGATCCTGGGCGACGCAACGCGCGAGGTCGGAGGCATGGATATCCGCCATCGGCCAGCGCCCGAGCATATGGCCGCGGATCTCGACGCCGAGCTCGTCGATCTTGTCGCTGATGCGCCGGCTCTCGTCGAGCACCACCTTCTCGAATTCGGCGCGGCGCTCGGCGGCCATGGCGGGGTAATCCACCATCGTCTCAGCCGCCGCGCGCAGGTTCCCCACCATGCCGCGCAGGTCGCGGGTCAGGGCGCGGCGCACGCCGTCGCCATGCGCCAGCAGCGCGAGGTCGTCCGAGACGTCCACCAGCGTCACCAGATAGCCCGTGACCGCGCCCGCGGCGTCGCTCAGCAGCGCCATGCGGCCGTTGAGCATGCGCCCGCCGTCCACCGTCGTGCAGAGGAAGGGGGCGGAGAATTCCCGCGCCGCCTCCGGTCCCTCGGCGTGGCGCTGTTCGAGCTGGTTGAGGGAATGCCGGATCGGTGCCAGCATGACCAGATCGCCCAGGCTGCGGCCGAGCCCGACCTTGTCCTGGGCGCGCACCAGCTCGACCGCGGCGGGGTTGTAGAGCATGATGCGATGCTGCGGGCTGCAGACGAAGACCCCTTCGGAGAGGCCCTGGACGATCGCCTCGAGCCAGGCCTTCTGGGCATCGACATGGGCCGCCTCGGCCTGCGCGGCCTTGCGCGCCTCGCGCCGGGTGCTGCGCAGGGCGGTGACCAGCGCGTCGCATTCCGCCGGCAACTCGCCGAGCAGCGGCGAGGCGACGGTGCCGAGCCCCGCCTCGGCGCTGCGCGATTCCCGCACCGCCCGCAGGCCCCGCGCCAGCCGCCGCACCGGCGCGAGCAGCAGGAGCCGCAGGCCGAGCCAGATGCCGAGGACCGCCAGGGCGGCGACCGCACCGGCGGCCGGAGCCGCCGGCCCGCCGCCGTCCGGGGCGGCCATGCGCACCGCGCCCCAGACGAGCGCGAAGGCGAGGGCGGCCAATCCGAGGAAGAGGGCGGAGACCGCGCCGCCGGCGCCCGTTGCCGCCGACAGTTTCAGGAATCGGCTCCGGGCATGTAGTGGCGGACGCGCGCCACCACGTCGCGGGTGGAGAAGGGCTTGGTGATGTAATCGTCGGCCCCCAGGGCCAGGCCCTTTTCCTGTTCGACCGCGCGGCCCTTGGCGGTCAGCATGATGATGCGCAACCCGGCCCATTCCGGGGTCGCCCGCACGGTCTGGCAGACGTCGAAGCCGTCGCGCCTGGGCATCATCACGTCGAGCAGCATCACGTCCGGCAGCCGGTCGCGCAGCGCCTCGAGCGCCGCCTCGCCGTCGCGCGCGACCCGCACGTCGAAGCCCTGCTCCTTCATGAGGTATTCCAGCGAGAGCGCGATGTTCGCCTCGTCGTCGACCACCAGAACCGAACCCGCCGCCATCGCCTTCCTCCCACCCGGCCGGGCTCAGACTAAGCCAAGGAGCGCTGCGGTTGCACGCGAAAAAGCGCGCGGGGTCCGGCTCAGAGCAGGCGGGCGAGGCCCAGCGGCCGGCGCGGCATGTTGAGCGACATCACCCGGTAGAGCTGGCCGTAGACGAAGGCGGTGACGAAGAAGAGGATCGCCGAGAGCCAGGCACTGTCATAGGCGACCAGCACGAAGACCGTGGTGAGCAGCGGCACGACCCAGGTCACGATGCTGGTGGCCGGGTTGCGCAGATGCACCGGCCCGCCCTTGCGCACGATGCGCCGGGCATAGCGGCGATGGGCGAGCATGTGGAAATGCACCCGGTCGGGCTGGCCGACGCTCGATCCCTCGCGCCGGTGCTTGCGCCACATGGAGGCGAGCGTCTCGATCACCGGGTAACCGCAGATCAGGATCGCGGTCCAGGCCGAGACATCGGCGTTGCGCGAGGGCAGCAGCACGCCGAGCGAGGCGAGCAGGAAGCCGCAGAAATAGGCGCCGCCGTCGCCGAGAAAGATCCGGCCATGCGGGAAATTGACCGCGAAGAAGCCCATGACCAGCGCGGCATAGATCAGGGCGAGGCTCAGCACGAGATCGTCGCCGACCCGGAAGGCGACATAGGCGAAGCCGCCGAACATGATCACCAGGGCACCGGCCGCCAGCCCGTTGAATCCGTCGATGATGTTGATCGCATTCGCCACGCCTCCCATGGCGAAGCCGGTGAAGACCAGCGCCACCGCGTAGAAGGACAGCAGCCAATCGACGCCGGGCAGGTCGACCTTGTCCATCACGTAGCCGGTGGCCAGCGCGAAGAGAATGCCCGAGATCATCGTGGCATAGAGGCGGCCCTTCACCCCGACCCGCCGCGTCAGATCCTCGGCGAGGCCGGCCGCGAGCGCCGGCAGGCCGGCGAGGCCGATCATCGCCCAGGTCGCGTCGAACCCGTCCGGAACCACCGGCCAGACCGCGGCATAGGCCAGCGCGATGGCGAGGCCGCCGATGCGCGGGGTCGGATCGCGGTGGAACTTCTGCACGCCGTGCAGGTCGTCGTGGGTGATGCTGCCGTGCCAGCGCTGCGTCGCCACCAGGGCCATGCAGAATCCGAGCGACAGGGCGAAGGCGGCGAGGGCCGTCAGCGCCACTTGTGGCTGAAGGGCATCTGCCCAGGACATGCTCATGGTCCGGAACGGCCTCGCCCGTCGGGCTACGTTGCTGCGGCGCGGTGTTTACAGGGTCTTTCAGGCGATTGCGAGCAGAACTTGGTCAAGGCCCGCCGATTTCGGCGGAGTGTCGCCGAAAGCCCTCGGGATTGGCCCGCGCCCAGGCCCAGGCCGAGGCGCAGATCGCCGCGAGACCCTGCCCGGCCCGCCAGCCGAGCACGCGCCCGGCCCGGGCGGGATCGGCATAGCAGGCCGCGACATCGCCGGGCCGGCGCGGCCGGATCGCGAGCGGGATGGCGCGTCCCGAGGCGCGTTCGAAGGCCGCGACGGCCTCGAGCACCGAGACGCCGGCGCCGGTGCCGAGGTTGAAGACCTCCGCGCCGGCGCTGCGCCCGGTCCAGCCGAGCGCGGCGAGATGGGCGCGCGCCAGATCCATGACATGCAGATAATCCCGCACCCCGGTCCCGTCGCGGGTGGGATAATCGTCGCCGTGGATCTCGAGCACCGGCCGCCGGCCGAGCGCGACCTCGGCGATCGCCGGCACGAGATTGCTCGGCGGATCCGACGGCTGCTCGCCGATCCGGCCCGAGGGATGCGCGCCGGCGGGGTTGAAATAGCGCAGGATCGCCACCGAGAGCCCCGGATCGGCCTCTGCCGCCGCGGCGAGCAGCGCCTCGCCGGCCGCTTTGGTCGCACCATAGGGCGTGGTCGGCCGCAGGGCGTGGGCCTCGTCGATCGGCAGCCGGTCGGGTGGGCCGTAGACCGCGGCACTGGACGAGAAGACGATCCGGCGGCAGCGGGAAGGTGCGAGCGACGCCAGGAGCCTGCGGGTACCCTCGACGTTGACCTCGGCGTATTCCGCGGGCCGCGCCAGCGATTCGAGCGGCGATTTCAGCGCGGCGCAATGGATCACCGCCTCGGGGCCGAAATCCGCCACGAGGCGCGCCAGCGCCGGCCGGTCGCGGATGTCGATGCGCGAGAAGCCGAAATCCCGCCCGGCGATGGCGCGCACCCGTTCGAGCGCCTGCGCGGGGCCGCCGACCAGATTGTCGAGCGCATGGGCCGCATGGCCGGCCGCCAGCACCTCGGCCAGCACGTGGCTGCCGACATAGCCGGCGGCGCCGGTGATCAGGATGCGCAGCCCGCCGGGGGGGTCCGGCGGCGAGGCGGAGCGGTCTTCGGCGATGGGGCACCTCCGGGACGCAGTTAGCCGCTGCGCGCCGGCGCTGTCGAGGTGGCGGCTGCGTCGAGCCGGGGGCGCAGCAGCGCCATGGGATGGACGCGCAGCGTCAGGCGCAGGGCGGAATAATCCGCCACCACCTCCTCGCCGAGCGTCGCGGGCGGCAGCACCACCGCCTCCTCCGCCCCGCCCTCGCCCTCGATCCCGGCGAAGAGCGGCAGCGGCGCCGGGCCGGCGATGGCGCGCACCTGCCAGAGCGCCTCGCGCCGGCCGAGGCCCAGGCCCGCGAAGGCATCCGCCTCGGCGAGCACCGCCAGCAGCCGGGGCGCGATGCCCGCCCGGCGCCAGACCGCGGCCACGTCGGCATAGCCGTTGCCGCGCGCCGCGGCGATCCAGTCGGCCTCCTCCGCCGGCATCGCCCGGATCTGGCGGAACCCCAGCCGCAGCGCCAGCCCCCCGCGCCCGTCCGGCTCCAGCGTGTTGTCGAGATAGCTCGCGTTGATGTCGACGGGGCGCACCTCCACCCCATGCGCGCGCGCGTCGCGCACGATCTGCGCCGGCGCGTAGAAGCCCATCGGCTGCGAATTCAGCAGCGCGCAGGCGAAGACCGCCGGATGATGGCATTTCAGCCAGGCCGAGGCATAGACGAGGAGCGCGAAGCTCGCCGCATGGCTCTCCGGGAAGCCGTAGGAGCCGAAGCCCTCGATCTGGGAGAAGCAGCGCTCCGCGAAATCCCCCTCGTAGCCGTTCGCCGCCATGCCCGTGAGGAACCGCTCCCGGAACTCGCTGACGTTCCCGTGCTTCTTGAAGGTCGCGAGCGAGCGGCGCAGCCGGTCGGCCTCCTCGGGCGAGAAGCCGGCGCCGATGATGGCGATCTGCATCGCCTGCTCCTGGAAGAGCGGCACCCCGAGCGTCTTGCCCAAGACCGCGCCCAGCGCGTCCGACGGGAAGACCACCTTCTCCTCGCCGCGCCGCCGCCGCAGATAGGGATGCACCATGTCGCCCTGGATCGGGCCGGGGCGCACGATGGCGACCTCGATCACCAGGTCGTAGAAGCAGCGCGGCCGCATCCGCGGCAGGAAGCTCATCTGCGCCCGGCTCTCGACCTGGAAGACCCCGAGGCTGTCGGCCCGGCAGAGCATGTCGTAGACCGCCTCGTCCTCGGCGGGCAGGGTCGCGAGCGTGTAGCGCACCCCGTGATGGCTCGCCAGGAGGTCGAAGGCCTTGCGGATGCAGGAGAGCATCCCCAGCGCCAGCACGTCGACCTTGAGGATGCCCAGCGCATCGATGTCGTCCTTGTCCCAGGCGATGACGGTGCGGTCTTCCATCGCCGCGTTCTCGATCGGCACCAGCTCGTCGAGCCGGCCTTCGGTGATCACGAAGCCGCCCACGTGCTGGCTCAGATGCCGCGGGAAGCCGATGATCTCCTCCACGAGCGCCATGGTCTGGGCGAGCCGCCGGTCGGTCGGGTCGAGGCCGAGCTCGACCAGCCGCTCGACCGGCAGCGCGGAACTGCCCCAGCCCCAGATCTGGGACGAGAGCGCGGCCACCGTGTCGCGCGAGAGCCCCATGGCGGTGCCCACCTCGCGGATCGCCCGCTTGGCCCGGTAATGGATCACCGTGGCGCAGAGCCCCGCCCGGTGCCGGCCGAAGCGGGCGTAGATGTACTGGATCACCTCCTCGCGGCGCTCGTGCTCGAAGTCGACGTCGATGTCGGGCGGCTCGTCGCGGGCCTCGCTCACGAAGCGCTCGAAGACCATGGTGCCGATCTCGGGGCTGACCGAGGTCACGCCGAGCGCGAAGCAGACCACCGAATTGGCCGCCGAGCCGCGGCCCTGGCAGAGGATGCCCTGGCTGCGCGCGTAATCCACCACGTCGCTGACGGTGAGGAAATACGGCGCATAGGCGAGCTTGTCGATCAGGCGCAGCTCGTGATCGGCCTGGGCGCGCACGCCGCCCGGCACGCCCGCGGGATAGCGCCAGTCGAGGCCCTTCGCCGTCAGCCGCGCGAGCCGCGCCTGCGGATCCTCCCCGTCCCAGATCTCGCGCGGATATTCGTAGCGCAGCGCGTCGAGCGAGAACCGGCATTCCGCGGCGATCTCGCCCGCCCGGTGCACGGCCGCCTCGTGGCCGGCGCAGAGCCGCAGCATCTCGGCCTCCGAGCGCAGCCGCCGCTCGGCATTGACGAGCGCGGCGCGGCCGATCCGGTCGATCCGGCGCCCCTCGCGGATGCAGGTCAGCACGTCCGTCAGCCGCCGCCGCGACCCGTGATGCATCACCGGCTCGGCCGCGGCGACGCGCTCGAGGCCCAGATCCGCCGCCAGCCGCGCCAGCCGGTCGAGCCGCGGCGCATCCTGGCCGTCGTAGCGCGGGCTCGCGACCAGATGCGCCGGGGCGGCGAGCGCCCGCAGCGCGGCCCGCGCCTGCGGCAGCCAGGGGCGCAGGCCCCGCCCCGCCGGGGGATGCAGCAGGAGGTGGAACCCCGGCCCCAGATCCGCCAGATCCGCGATTCGGATCAGGCAATCCCCCTTCCTCGCGCGCTGCGCCCCGGCCGAGAGCAGCCGGCAGAGTCGGCCCCAGGCCGCGCGGTCGCGCGGCAGCGCGGTCAGCTCCACGCCTTCCTCGAGGCAGAGCCGCGCCGCCGGCAGGAGCCGCGGCGCGGCGCCGCCGGTCCGCCGTGCGATCTCGCGGACCTCCAGATGCGCCCGCACGATGCCCGCCACGGAATTGCGGTCGGCGATGGCGAAGGCCGCGAGGCCGAGCTCGGCCGCCCGGCGCGCATATTCCTGCGGATGGCTGCCCCCGGTCAGGAAGGTGAAATTCGAGGTGATGGCGAGCTCGGCGAAGCTCATGACCGCCTGCGGCCTTGTCTGGCCCCGCCCGCCCCCCTACGTTTCGGGGGCAGCCCCGGGGCGCGCCGGCCCGCCGCCCCGGCCAAAGCGAAGGGAGGATCGCGATGAGCATGGTCCAGGTCGATGATTACGCCCGCAGGCTCTACACGGCCCATGGCGACCGCGCGGAATACGAGGCGGCACAGAAGGCCAGGGATGCCGAGGCCAAGGGCGATCCGGAAACCGCCGCGCAATGGCGCCAGGTGCGCGAGAAGATCCGCATCCTGCGCGGCCCGCACGAGAGCTGAATCCCGCCGGGCGTCCCGCGCATGCCTTGAGGTTTCATTCAGGCAGAATTCCTGTCGAGCAGTCGGGGCCCCATGCCAACAGGCATGGGGGAGAAAAGCGGCTCGGCCAACGGGCCGGTCATTTTTATTAAATAATATCATATACTTGCCGGATGTCCCATGGGGACACGCGCCGCACCCGCGTCTCATGCGAAGATGCCTTGGGCGAACCAGCCCGCGGGGGCCTCGCCGCCGCGGGCCTCGAAGAGCCAGAGCCGGTCGCCCGCTTCCGTCTCCACCCGCCAGTAATCCCGCGGCCCCGAGCGCCAGGCGGGATCGTCGAGCCACCATTCCGGCGCGATGCGCTCCGGCCCGAAGGCCGCCGCCCGCCGCAGCGCGCGGCGGCGCCAGACGAAGTCGCGCGGCGGCGCCTCGCCGTCCCGCGGCGTCACCGGCTCGGGCGGGAAGATCACGATCGGCCGCGGTGCCGCCGGCGCCGGCCAGTCCCGCGCCGGCGCCGAATAGGCCGCCGCCATCACCGTGGCGCCCTTCTCCGGCAGATGGCTCTCGGCGGGATGCAGCCGGGTCAGCGCCTCGAGCCCGAGCCGCGCGCCGATCCGGCCCAGGAGCTCCGCCATGCCCTCGGGATCGCCGCCCTGCCGCGCGGCGGCCGCCGCCGCCGAGGCCGCGAGCTGGCCACGATGCTGGCGCGGGCTGAGCGGCTCCACCGCCACCGCCTCGAGCCGCAGCACCTCGATGCCGAAGCCCGCGTCGATGCCGCCGAGCTTCAGCGCCAGCAGCGGCCGGATCGCCTCGGGCGCATCCGCGGGCCGCGCCAGCCCCAGCTCGCGCGTCTCCGCGCCGCCATCGACCCGCATCAGCGTCAGCCGAACCCGCCGCGCGCCCCGGCCCGCGGCGCGGAGCCGTGCGCAGAGCGGCGGCAGCAGCCGGTCGAGCCCGGCCAGCACGTCGGCCTCGAGCCCGATCGGCTCGGGGAAGGTCAACCGCAGCGCGAAGACATGCTCCGGCCGCGCCGGCGAGACCGGCTCGGGCGCGCGGCCCAGCGCCTTGTCGAGCCGGCGCACCACCTCCGGCCCCAGCCGTCGCGCCAGCTGCGCCCGCGGCAGCACCGCCACATCCTCGATCCGGCGCAGCCCCAGCCCCTGCAGCGCCTGGATCTCCGCCGCGCCGAGCCGCAGGGCGACCACCGGCAGCGGCCCGAGATGCGCCCGCGTCTCGCCCGGCGGCACGATCCGGCAGCCCCCGGCCGGCGGCCCGGCGACCGGCGGCGGTGCGCCGCCGCGCTCCCAGCGCCGCTTCTGCGCCCGCGACCGCGTGGCCCGCGCCTCCTGGTCGATGGCGTCCCCGGCATGAACGGGCCCCGGGCCCGCGCCCGCGAACCGCGCCACCGCCCAGGCGGCGCCCGGCGTGTCGGCGATCCCCAGCCGCAGGCTCAGGCCGAGCCCCGCCGCCCCGGCCTCCACCGCCTCCGCCAGCCCCGCCTCGCCGCCGAAGAGATGCGCGCAGCCGGTCACGTCCAGCACCAGCGCCTCGCGCCCCTCCACGGCCACCCAGGGCGAGAACCGCCCGGCCCAGCGGCGGAGCGCGGCCAGGAAATCCGCCGCCCGCACCGCATCCTCGGGCCGGGTGACCAGATCGGGGCAGATCGCGCGCGCGTCCCCCAGCGCCATGCCGCGCCGCAGCCCGGCCGCCTCGGCCGCGGCCGCGAGGCTCGCCAGCACCAGCGCCCCGCCGGCCTCGGCCACGATCCCCAGCGGCCGGTCGGCGAGCTGCGGCTCGGCGCGCATCACCCGCTCCGCGTCGAGGCGCGGGAACCACAAGGACAGGATGCGGCGCTGCTGCATGACCGGTGGGACTCGAATGTTCCTGTTACGTTCCAGAATATCCGAGTCCGGCGCGGAGTCGAGTCCCGGCCGCGCCGGGACCCCGCGAGGCCGCTGGACGCCACGGCATACCGCGGATAGGAGGGGGCGTTCCGAACCTCCGTGATCCCGATGTCCAGCGAGCGCATGCGCCTCTTCGCCCTGCAGACGGTCTTCGCCCTCAACGGGCTGGGCCTCGCCGTCTGGTTTCCGCGCATCCCAGACGTGAAGGCCGCGCTCGGGCTCGACGTGCTCGCCCTCGCCTTCAGCCTCTTCGGCCTGCCGGCCGGGACGATGCTGGGCTTTCTCGTGGTGGGCCGCGTCAGCCGCCGCCTCGGCCTCAAGCGCACCTGCCTCTGGGGCGGATCGATCTTCCTGCTGAGCTTCATCGGTCCGGCGCTCGCGTCGAGCGCGCTGGCGCTCGGGCTGACGCTCTTCCTCTGCGGCCTTTCCATCGCGACGATCGAAGTGGCGATGAACGCCAAGGCGAGCCAGACCGAACGCGTGCTGAAGCGCCGGATCATGACCCGCTGCCACGCCTTCTGGAGCTTCGGCACCGTCACCGGCGCGCTGATCGGCGGCGCCTTCGCGCAATGGGAGGTGAGCTTCCTCGCCCAGCAGCTGCTGCTGCAGCCGGTCTTCGCGGCGCTGAACGTGGTGGCCGCACTCCGGCTCATGCCCGACGAGCCTGTGCAGGACGCCCCCGCCGGACGCTTCGTGCTGCCGAGCCGCGCCCTGCTGATCCTCTGCCTCGTGCCGATCGGCGCGCTCCTGACCGAGGGCGCGATGATGGAATGGTCGGCACTGCTCCTGCGCGAGCATGTAGGGGCGAGCCCCTTCGCCACCGCCGCGACCTTCGCGGTCTTCGCGCTCTCCATGGCGCTCACCCGGCTGGCCGGCGACCGGCTGGCGGAAGCCTTCGGGCCGCAGAGGGTCATCACCCGCTCGGCGCTGCTGATGGGGATCGCCATGCTCGGCTTCGGCCTCTCGCCGGGCCTCTGGCTCTCGGTGCCGATGGCGGCGCTGGCCGGCCTCGGCTGCGGCAACATCTATCCGCTGACCATGTCGGTGGTCGGCCAGCTGCCGGGCGCCCGCACCGAGCGGAACGTGGCGACCCTGGCGCTGATCGCCTTCACGGCCTTCCTCGTAGGCCCGCCGGCAATCGGGATCATGGCGCAGCTGCTCGGCCTGCCGATGGCGCTGGCGGCGCTGGCGCCGCTCGGGCTCGTCCCGCTCCTGCTCATGGCGCCGGCGAAGCCGCCCCGGACCACCTCCGGCTGAACCGCCGCGCGGCGGCGCCTATGCCATCAGCCGCGCCACCGCCGCGCCGGCCTCGGCGGCGAGGCGTTCGGGCTCGACGGTGCAGAGCCGCCCCCCGGCGACCACCTTCCGCCCCTCCACGATCAGGTCGCGCACCGGCAGCGGGCCGCAGAGCACCAGGGCCGCGACCGGATCCCAGGCGCCGGCCGCCTCGAGCCCGGTCACGTCCCAGATCGCGAGATCGGCGCGCTTGCCCGGCGCCAGCGCGCCGCAATCCTCGCGGCCGAGCACCTGCGCCCCGCCGAGCGTCGCGATCTCCAGCACCTCGCGCGCGCTCATCGCATCCGCCCCGCGGGAGACGCGCTGCAGCAGCATCGCCATGCGCGCCTCGGCGACCATGTTGCTCGAATCGTTGGAGGCGGATCCGTCGACGCCGAGCCCGACCTTCACCCCGGCGTCGCGCATGGCGCGTACCGGCGCGATGCCCGAGCCGAGGCGGCTGTTCGAGCAGGGGCAATGCGCGACCCCGGTGCGCGACCGGGAGAAGAGGTCGATCTCGCCCGCGTCGAGCTTGACGCAATGGGCATGCCAGACATCCGCGCCGGTCCAGCCCAAGTCCTCGGCGTACTGGCCGGGCCGGCAGCCGAAATTCGCCAGCGAATAGGCGATGTCCTCGTCGTTCTCGGCCAGATGCGTGTGCAGCATCACCCCTTTTTCGCGGGCGAGCAGCGCCGCGTCGCGCATCAGCTCCCGGCTGACCGAGAAGGGCGAGCAGGGCGCGAGGCCGACCCGCACCATCGCGCCGGGGGCCGGGTCGTGGAAGCCGTCGACGACCCGGATGCAATCCTCGAGGATGGCCGCCTCCTCCTCCACCACGCTGTCGGGCGGCAGGCCGCCCTTGCTCTGGCCGATGCTCATCGCGCCGCGCGTGGCGTGGAAGCGCAGGCCGATCTCGGCGGCGGCCTCGATCGAATGCTCGAGCCGGGCGCCGTTGGGAAAGAGATAGAGATGGTCGGAGCTGAGCGTGCAGCCCGAGAGCGCCAGCTCGGCGAGCCCCAGCCGGGCGGAGACGCGGATCTCCTCGGGCCCCATGCGCGCCCAGATCGGATAGAGCGATTGCAGCCAGCCGAAGAGCAGCGCGTCCTGGGCGGCGGGGACCGCGCGGGTCAGGGTCTGGAACAGGTGGTGATGGGTGTTCACGAGCCCCGGCGTCACCACGCAGCCCGCCGCGTCGAGGATCTCGGCGCCGGGCGCATCCAGCCCCGCCCCCACCGCCGCGACGACGCCACCGCGGATCAGCAGGTCGGCATCGGCGAGCTCGCGCCGGTCGGAATCCATGGTCACGATCGAGCGGGCCTTGCGAATCAGGATGTCGGGCATGGTCGGTCCTCAACTGGCGGCGCGGGTTCGGAATTGGTCGGGATCGGCATCGGCCGCGGCGCCGGAAAGCGCGGCCTTGCGCGGCAGGATCACCCGGAAGGTCGCGCCCGGTCCCCCGGGCAAGAGGATCAGGTCGCCGCCGAGATTGCGCATGATCTCGCGGCTGATCGGCAGGCCGAGCCCGGCGCTGCCGGCGAGATTGGCCTCGCCGAGCCGGGCGAATTTCTCGAAGATCTCGTCCCGCTCGCCCGCGGGGATCCCCGGGCCGTGGTCGGAGACGTCGATATGGGCCCCGGAATCGCTCTCGCCGACCGAGATGGTCAGTTCCGGGACCTCGCCGCAGCCGTATTTCACCGCGTTCGACACCAGATTGATGACCACTTGGGCCACGCGGTCGAAATCGGTCTCCACCGCGAGATCGCTGCCCTGATAGGCGCGCGCCACGGCGATGTCGGAGGCGGTCAGCAGGCCCTCGGTGCTGGCGAGCGCGCGGTCGATCACGTCGACGAGGCGCACCGGCGCGATGTTGAAGGTCACGCGCCCGGATTCGAGGAAGGAGAGATCGAGGATCTCGTCGAGCAGCCGCGTCAGCCGCTGGCTCTCCTCGCGGATGATGCCGAGGAAGCGCTTGGCGTTCTCGGTGGAGACGTCGGGCATGTCCCCGAGGATCTCGGCGAAGGAGCGGATCGAGGTCATCGGCGTCCTGAGCTCGTGGCTGACCTGGCTGAGGAAGGCGTCCTTGAGCGCATCCATGCGCTTGAGCGCGGCATTGGCCTCGCGGAGCTGGCTGGCGGTCTCCTCGAGCTCGCGGGACTGGCGTTCCAGGCTGCGCTTGGCGTCGATGAGCTGGAGCGTCTCGTCGGCGATGCGCATCAGCCCGTCGACCGAGACGGTGCCGCGCCCGGCGAGCTGGCTCACGAGCTCGTGCGCCGAAGCGGCGCCGACCGAGCCGGCGAGCTCGCGCTCGAGGCTCTGGATGAAGCCGTCGGTGGCGTCGGGCAGCCCTGCGGCCTTGCCCTGGCGCCGGGCCTCCCTGGCGAAGAGCGTCTGGGCCGGCTCCGGGCCGAGGATGCGGTTGGCCAGCGCCAGCAGATCCTCGGCCGCGGCGCTGCGCTCCACCAGACCGGGGCCGGCCGCCGAGAGGCGGAAGACGTCGACGAACTGCGCGGCCTGGAATTCCTCGAGCGGCCGTGGCGTCGTGGCGAGCGAGACGCCGACGAAGAGGCCGACATTGGCCACCATGCTCCAGAAGATCGAATGCACCAGCGGGTCGAGCCCCTCGAAGCCGAAGAGCGCGCGCGGCCTGAGCGCGGCGATGCCGAGGAGCCCGTGCTCGATGGTGTCGAGCGACATCACCACCGCGCCCTCGAAGCTCGGCAGGAAGAGCGTATAGGCCCAGATCACGAAGCCGCCGGCGAGCCCGGCGAGCGCGCCGGCGCGGGTCGCGCCGCGCCAGTAGAGCGCGCCGACCAGCGCCGGCGCGACCTGGGCCATGCCGGCGAAGGAGATCAGGCCGATGGCGGCCAGCGCGCGCGGGGCGCTGACCAGGAAATAGAGATAGCCGAGGCCGAGGATGGCGACGATCGACAGTCGCCGGCTCAGCAGGAGCACCCGCCGCAGGTCGCCGCGCTGCCCGGCGCCGTCGCCCCAGTGCAGCCAGAGCGGAATGATGATGTGGTTCGAGACCATGGTCGAAAGCGCGATGGTCGCCACGATCACCATCGAGGTCGCCGCCGAGAAGCCGCCGAGGAAGGCGAAGAGCGCGAGCCCGTGCTGGCCGGCGGCGAGCGGGACCGAGAGCACGAAGAGATCGGGATTGGCCTCCGCCCCCTGGGTCGCGATGCCGGCGATCGCGATCGGCAGGACGAAGAGCGAGATCAGCGCGAGATAGAGCGGGAAGGCCCAGGCCGCCGTGGCCAGCTGCCGCTCGTCGGTGGCCTCGACCACCAGGACCTGGAACATTCGCGGCAGGCAGATGATCGCGGCCGCGGCGAGGAAGGTCAGCGTGACCCAGCGCGGGGTGAAGATCGCATCGGCCTCGGCGATATGCGGCGGCATCTGCGCGAAGACCGCCGCGGGGCCGGGAAAGAGGCCCCAGACCACGAAACCGCCGACCGCGAGCAGCGCCATGAGCTTGACGACCGCCTCGACCGCGATGGCGGCGACCACGCCGTGGTGGCGTTCGTTGGCGTCGACGTTGCGCGTCCCGAAGAGAATGGTGAAGGCCGCGAGCCCCGCCGCGACCCAGAGCGCGGTCGCCGCCGGCCCCATCGCGGGCGCATGCGACCCTTCCTCGGCGGCGAAGGCCGCGAAGCTCAGGGTCAGCGATTTCAGCTGCAGGGCGATGTAGGGCGTCGAGCCGATCACCGCGAGCAGGGTGACGGCGACGCCCAGAAGCCCGCTCTTGCCGTAGCGCGACGAGATCAGATCGGCGATCGAGGTGATTCGCTGGGTCTGGCCGATGCGGATCAGCTTGCGCGGCAGGAAGTACCAGGCGACGAAGACCAGCGTCGGGCCGAGATAGATCGGCAGGAACTCGAGGCCGCCCCGCGCCGCCGATCCCACCGCGCCGTAGAAGGTCCAGGCGGTGCAATAGACCGAAAGCGACAGCGTGTAGACATAAGGAGAGCGCAGCCAGCCGTGCCTGCCCGCCTTTGCCCGCCGTTCGGCCCAGAAGGCGATGGCGAAGAGGAACGCGACATAGGCGAGGCTGGCGGTGACGAGGAGGTTCCAGCTCGGCACGGGGCTCAGCCTTCCCCGTCGTCGGCGCGCAGCCGCCCGGCGAGCCGCGCGGTCGCGGCGATCAGGGCGAGCCAGACGCCGAAGACATAGAGCACGCCGACCGGGATGCCGGCGAGGTGCCCGGCATGCGCGACGACATTCGCGAAGGGCGAGGCCAGAAGCACGACCCCGAGCAGCGGCAGCACGAGCGCGACATCGCGCCGCCGGCGCCGGGCCGCGGCCTCGCGCGCGAGCGGCAGGGCTGCCCGATCCGGCGAAGAAGACTCGCGGTCCTGGTCGGACATGGCGCCCCCCGAGGCAAGGTCCGCGTGACGATGCGGCCGGGACGGAGCTTACGGGCGCGAGGGCATGGAGGGCAATCCCGCAGCCGGCGCCGGGCATTCTGCCGCAGCGCAACATTTATATGGTTTTACAACGTTCGGAAGACTGAATATAACCCTGCGCCAGAGGCGCGGGGGGCCGGCGGCCGGGTGCCGTCAATTCCGTGTCGGAACGTCCGAAGTCCATCGCCGGTCCGGGTGCATTTCCGGTCCCGCGCAGGCAGTTCATGGAGTGGATACGCCAGATGACCGACCAGATGCACCAGCCTCCGGCAGAGATCGTCGAGAACGCCAACGCGAATGCCGAGACCTATACGGCCATGTACGCGGCCTCCGTCGCCGATCCGGATGCATTCTGGGGCGAGCACGGGCGCCGGATCGACTGGATCAAGCCCTTCACCAAGGTCAAGAATACGTCCTTCGACTATCACAACGTCTCGATCAACTGGTTCGAGGACGGCAAGCTGAACGTCTCGGCCAATTGCATCGACCGGCATCTCCCGGCCCGGGCCAGGCAGACCGCGATCATCTGGGAAAGCGACGATCCGGAGGTCAGCGAGCATATCTCCTATCAGGAGCTCTACGAGCAGGTCTCGAAATTCGGCAACGTGCTGCATTCGCTCGGGGTGAAGAAGGGCGACCGCGTCATCCTCTATCTCCCGATGATCCCCCAGGCCGCCTATGCCATGCTCGCCTGCGCACGCATCGGCGCGGTGCATTCCGTCGTCTTCGCCGGCTTCTCCGCCGATGCGCTGCGCGCGCGCGTGGTCGGCTCCGGCGCCAAGCTGGTGATCACGGCCGACGAGGCGCCGCGCGGCGGCCGGCGCACGCCGCTCAAGACCAACGCCGACCGGGCGCTCGAGGGCCTCGAGGGCGTGCGGCAGCTCGTCGTGCGCCGGACCGGGGGCGAGATCCCCTGGAACGCCGACCGCGACGTCTGGCTCCACGAGGAGATGGAGCGCGTCTCCGACCATTGCGAGCCGGTGGTGATGGAGGCGGAGGATCCGCTCTTCATCCTCTATACGTCGGGCTCGACCGGGGCGCCGAAGGGCGTGGTGCACACCACGGGCGGCTATCTCGTCTATGCCGCGATGACCCATGAATATGTCTTCGACTACCACGAGGGCGACATCTACTGGTGCACCGCCGACGTGGGCTGGGTCACGGGGCACAGCTACATCGTCTACGGGCCGCTCGCCAACGGCGCGACCACGATGATGTTCGAGGGCGTGCCGACCTGGCCCGACGCCGGGCGCTTCTGGCAGGTCTGCGAGAAGCACGGGGTCAACATCTTCTACACCGCGCCCACCGCGATCCGCGCGCTGATGGGACAGGGCCGCGAGTTCGTTGACAAGCACGACCTGTCGTCCCTGCGCATCCTCGGCTCGGTGGGCGAGCCGATCAATCCGGAGGCCTGGAACTGGTACGACGAGGTGGTGGGCAAGGGCCGCTGCCCGATCGTCGACACCTGGTGGCAGACCGAGACCGGCGGCATCCTGATCACGC
>NZ_DAIUBO010000014.1:0-32256 GCF_036846665.1 Amaricoccus sp.
CCCGCCGTGCCGACGCGGCCCCTTGCCCGCCCGCGGCGGGCGTGCTTGTCTCGGCCCGCAACTTCAGGAGATCCGCTTCATGTCCCTTCAAGCCCCGCGCTCCGCCCTGATCCTCCTGCTCGCGCTCGGCGCCTGCAACCAGATCCCCGGCGCCGCGGTGCCCGAGGGGCCCGCGGAAGTCGTAGCGGGCGACGGCAGCTGCGGGGCGGAGGCCTATCAGGCCTATGTCGGACAGCGCATCGACGCGCTGAACGACGTCGCGCTGCCCGACGACAAGCGCGTGCTCTTCCCGACCACCCCGGCGACCATGGATTTCGTCCCCGGCCGGCTCAACATCGCGGTCGACAAGTCGGACACGATCTCGAAGATCTATTGCGGCTGAAGCAGCGAGGATCGCCTCGGAAGCCACGAGCATGGATGTGAGCGCGCGCGCTCACATCATTATGTAACTGATATCGCTTGACTTCTCTCGCCGCGTTAACCTGGCCTCAACGAATCTTCGTGCCAGGCCGTGACCGGTTGTCGGTATCACCTTAGCGGCTCCGCGCCGTCGACCCTCACCCCGCACGGGCCAAGGATCCTCAGCCCGATCGACCCGTGGCGATCGGGCCGCCGGTGAAACTGCCCCCCCCCCCCGCCCTTTCGGTCCGGGGGCATGTGGTGCGGGCCGCGCGGGGCGCGCGGCCTCCTGCCTGTCCCCGGGTTCGGCCCAGGGGCCGCGCGGCCCGCTGGGCGGAAGGGCCGTCGGGATCAGAACTCGACTTCGATCGCCTTGCCGGCGGCGCGCGCCAGCTGGACCACCGATGCCGCCACCGCCAGGTCCTGCAGCCCGACGCCGGTGCCGTCGAAGAGCGTGATCGCCTCGGCCGAGGACCTTCCCGCATGGGTGCCGTTCACCACCGCGCCGATCTGGGCGATGTCGCCCTCGGCGATGAGCCCGGAAGCGATGGCGTGCTGCGCCTCGCCGATCGAGACCGATTGCGCCACCTCGTCGGTGAAGACCTCCGCGGCGCCGAGCAATTCCGCCTCGACCTCCTGCTTGCCCTTGGTATCGGTGCCCATGCAGGCGACATGGGTGCCCGGACGGACATGCTCGCGCTTGAGGATCGGCGAGTTGCTGGAGGTGATGGTGATGATCACGTCCGATTCGGCGCCCAGCTGGTCCAGCTCCACCGCCTGGAAGGGCAGGCCGAGCTCGGCGGCGGTATCGGCGAGCCGCGAGAGCATCTCGGGATGGAAGTTCCAGCCCACCACCCGCTCGAAATCGCGCTGCTGCGCCGCGGCGCGCATCTGGAAGGCCGACTGGTGGCCGGCGCCGACCATGCCGAGCACCTTGGAATCCTTGCGTGCCAGGTGCCGGATGGAGACCGCGCTCGCCGCCGCGGTGCGCGCCGCGGTGAGGTAGTTTCCGCCGACCACCGCCACCGGCCGCCCGGTGTCGGGATCGAAGAGGAAGACGGTGGATTGGTGGTTGCCGAGCCCCTCGTAGCGCTCGAGGTTGTGCGGCCAGTAGCCGCCCGCCTTCACGCCGAGGGTCAGCCCGGCGCGGTCGAAGCCGCCCTTGAAGCCGTAGAGCGCATCGGCATGGCCGATCGCCTCGCGCACCACCGGGAAGTTGTAGGCATCGCCGCGCGCCATGGCGCCGAAGACGGCTTCCACCGCCTCCACCGCCGCATCGAGGGTCATCAGCTCGGGACAGGCCTTTTCGGGAACGATGATCATGGGGTTCCTCCGGTGCTCAGCGCGGAGGACATCCGGCTGACGTTCTGTTTCGGAGCGGATCAAGGACGCTCGATCCGCGTGACGGGATGGCCTCGCGGCCGCGGGCCGCCGCGGCGGCCGGGACATGCGCGCAGGGGCGCGCGATGCCGATTGCCTGCGATGCGCCGGTCGGCGCATCGCGTCGGTTCCTGGAGTCTCGGGGCCCCGCGAGCGGGCCCCGGGGGCTCAATAGGCCCTGCCGCGGGCCGAGACCGGCCAGACCGTCTCGACCTTGCCGTTCCGCACGCCGACGTACCAGTCGTGGACGTTGCAGGTCGGGTCGCAATGGCCGGTCACGAGGCGGAGCTTCTCGTTGACCTTCAGCACGCCCTTGGGATCCTCGATGACGCCGTGCTCGTCGGAGCACTTGATGTATTTCACGTCGTCGCGGCCGTAGATGAAGGGCAGGCCGGAATCGAGGGTCTGGACCTTGAGCCCGGCGTCGCAGATCGCCTTGTCGGGCTTGGCATGGGACATGACGCTGGTCAGGATGAAGAGCGCGTTCTCCCATTCGCCCTGGTCGATGCGCTTGCCGTTCTCGTCGTGGATCCGGCCGTAGTCGGCGTCCATGAAGGCGTAGCTGCCGCACTGCAGCTCGTTGAAGACGCCCGAATTCGATTCGAAGTAGTAGCTGCCGGTGCCGCCGCCGGAGACCAGTTCCGGCTCGAGCCCGATCGCCTTCAGCGCCTCGACGGCGTCCTTCACCTGGGCGATGGCGGCGTCGAGCTTGGCCTTGCGGTCCTCGAAGCTGTCCATGTGCTGCATGGCACCCTGATAGGCCTGGATGCCGAGGAAGCGCAGGCCCGGCGCGGAGTCGGCGGCCTTGGCGATCTCGACAACCGCCGGCGTGGTGGTCACGCCGCAGCGCCCGGCGCCGCAGTCGATCTCGACGAAGACGTCGAGGGTGGCGCCATGCTTCTGCGCCGCCGCCGAGAGATCGGCGATGTTGGCGACGTCATCGACGCAGACGATGACCCGGCCGCCGCTGATCCCGGGCAGGCGGGCGAGGCGGTCGATCTTGGCAGGGTCGCGGACCTCGTTGGAGACGAGGATGTCCTTGACGCCGGCGCGGGCGAAGACCTCGGCCTCGGAGACCTTCTGGCAGCAGACGCCGATGGCGCCGCCCAGATCCATCTGCAATTGCAGCACGTCCACGGACTTGTGCATCTTGCCATGCGCCCGGTGGCGCATGCCGTGCGCCTTGGCGTAGTCGCCCATCTTCTTGATGTTGCGCTCGAGCGCGTCGAGGTCGAGGATGAGACAGGGGGTCTGGATGTCCTTCTCGTCCATCCCCGGCACGGCCGGCACGTCGAAGCCGACTTCCAGCCCGTCGAATTTCACGGGTGCGTTCATGAGTTTTCCCTCCCTTCAGGCCTTGAGCCAGGGCAGCTTGTCGAGATCGACATTGCCGCCGGTGATGATGACGCCGACGCGCTTGCCGGCGAAACGGTCGCGGTTCTTCAGGATGGTCGCCAGCGGCACCGCGCTCGACGGCTCCATGACGATCTTCATGCGCGCCCAGATGAGCCGCATCGCGTCGATGATCTCCTGCTCGCTGGCGGTCAGGATGTCGGTGACATAGGTCGAGACGAAATGCCAGGTCAGCTCCTTGAGCGGCACCTTGAGCCCGTCGGCCACGGTCACCGGCGCGTCGTCGGCGATGATGTGCCCCGCCTTGAAACTGCGGTAGGCGTCGTCCGCCTGCTCCGGCTCCGCGGCGAAGATCTGGATCTTCGGCGCAATGGTCGAGAGCGTCAGGCAGGTGCCCGAGATCATGCCGCCGCCGCCGATGGGCGCGACCACCGCATCGAGCCCCTCGACCTGTTCGGCGAGCTCGCGCGAGCAGGTTCCCTGGCCGGCGATCACCCGGGGGTCGTTGTAGGGATGCACGAAATCGGCGCCGGTCGCGGCCTGGATCTCGGCGAAGACCGCCTCGCGCGAGGAGGTCGAGGGCTCGCATTCGGTGATCTTGCCGCCGTAGCCGCGGACCGCGTCCTTCTTGGCCTGCGGCGCGGTGCGCGGCATGACCACGTTGCAGGGGATGCCGCGCCGCCCGGCGGCGTAGCTGAGCGAGAGCGCGTGGTTGCCGGAGGAATGGGTGGCGACACCCTTCTCCAGCATGTCGTCGGGCAGGCTGAAGACCGCGTTGCAGGCGCCGCGCACCTTGAAGGCGGCGGCCTTCTGGAAGTTCTCGCATTTGAAGAACAGCTCGGCCCCGGTCATGTCGTTCAGGAACGACGAGGTCAGAACCGGCGTGCGATGGATGTAGGGGCGCACGCGTTCGTGCGCCGCCTCCACGTCGGCGAAGGTCGGAATGTACATTCGGACCCCCTCAGGCGGATTTGGCGAGCTTCGGCTCGGCCGCGGCCGAGTTCCGATAGTATTCCTGGGCCGCCGCGACGCCGGAGCCGAGCTCGATCGGATAGCCGAGGTCCGCCATGGCCATCTCGGCCGTGCCGATGCCCGAAAGCGCCATGACATCCGTGAGGCTGCCCAGGTGGCCGATGCGGAACACCTTGCCCGCGACCTCGCCGAGGCCGATGCCGAAGGCGACGCCGTATTTGTCGGCGGCGTGGACCACGAGCTTGGTGCTGTCCTGGCCCTCGGGGACGAGGATGGCGCTGATCGTCTCGGAATAGAGATCCGGCGAATGGGCGCAGAGCTTGAGGCCCCAGGCGTCGACCGCGCGGCGCACGCCCTCGGCCATGCGGTGGTGACGGGCGAAGACGTTCTCGAGCCCCTCCTCCTCGATCATCTTCAGCGCCTCGCCGAGGCCGAAGAAGAGACCGACCGGGGGCGTGTAGGGGAAGCCGCCCTTGGGGTTGGTGTTGAGCATGTCGCGCCAGTCGAGGAAGCAGCGCGGCAGCTTGGCCGTCTCCATGGCCTTCAGCGCCTTCTGGCTGACGCCGACGATGGAAAGCCCTGCGGGCAGCATGAAGCCCTTCTGGCTGCCGGTGATGGCGACGTCGACGCCCCATTCGTCCATGCGGAAGTCCATCGAGGCGATCGAGCTGACGCCGTCGACGAGCAGGAGCGCCGGGTGCCCGGCCGCGTCGATCGCCTTGCGCACGGCGGCGACGTCGGACCGCACGCCGGTCGCGGTCTCGTTATGGGTGACGAGAACGGCCTTGATCTCGTGGTTCTTGTCGGCCTCGAGCGCGGCCTGGAAATCGGCCGCGGGCGCGCCGGCACCCCAGGGGGCGTTGAGCTGCTGGACGTCGAGGCCCCAGCGCTTGCACATGTCGATCCAGCGGTGGGAGAACATGCCGTGGCGGCAGGCGAGGATCTTGTCGCCCGGCGACAGCGTGTTGGAGATCGCCGATTCCCAGCCGGCGGTGCCGGTGGCGGGGAACATGATGACCTCACCGGTCTCGGTCTTGAGCACCTTCTTGACGCCGGGGAAGAGCGGCTTGAACATCGTGCCGAAGCTCGACGAGCGATGGTCGATCGTCGGCTGGCTGATGGCGCGGCGAAGGCGCTCGGGGATGTTGGTCGGGCCTGGAATGAAGACCGGGTTCTGGTTGGACATGAACGCTCCTCCGTCTGTTCGCCGAACTCTATAGCAGTGTCATTTTTGGCGTGCAATTTTTTTGAAATAGTTTTTCATAGCCCCGGAAATGCCCTATGCTCCTGCAATGTCGAGACGAATCGTTTTTCATCGGCCGAAGGATACCGGGACGACCAAAAATAGCCGCACCGGGGCCGACGGCAAGACACCGTCGGAGCCCGGCATGGACCCCTCCCAGAAGCGCAGCCGCGGCCGTCCCCGCGCCTTTGCCGCAGCCGCCGAATCGACCACGATCCAGGCGCTCGACCGGGCGCTGCACATCCTCAAGACCCTTGCCGCCAGCGACGGCATGTCGCTCACCGAGCTGGCCGAGGCCTCCGGGCAATCGCCCGCCACCGTCTACCGGGTGCTCTCGACCTACGAGACCCATGGCATGGTCGAGTTCCAGCCCGCCACCCAGCTCTGGTTCGTCGGCCAGCAGGCGTTCCGCATCGGCAGCGCCTTCCTCGGCCGGTCCAATCTCGTGGAGCAGGCGCGCGCGGCGATGCATGCGCTCATGTCGCTGACCGGCGAGACCGCCAATCTCGCCATCGCCGACGGCGGCGACGTCATGTTCCTCAGCCAGGTGGAGACGCACGAGCCGATCCGCGCCTTCTTTCGCCCCGGATCGCACGGGCCGATCCATGCCTCGGGAATCGGCAAGGCGCTGCTCGCCTATTACCCGCGGGACGTGATCGAACGGCTGATGCGCGGCCATGCGCTGACCGCCTTCACCGGCCGCACCTTCACCGACAACGACCGGCTCTTCGAGGAACTCGCCGTGATCCGCGGCCGCGGCTGGGCGCTCGACGACGAGGAATACACCGACGGCATGCGCTGCATCGCCGCGCCGATCTTCAACGAGTTCGGGGAACCGGTCGCCGGGATCTCGATCTCCGGGCCGACGCTGCGGGTGACCCATGCCCGCGCGACGGAGATCGGCACCCAGGTGCGCGATGCCGCCGACCGGATCACCGAGGCCATCGGCGGCACCGCGCCGGAACGGCGGGCCAATGCCCCGCGCCGCCGCGCCCGTTGACAGCCGGAGGCGGCGGGTGTGAGCTCCTGACCTCGCAACAGGGATGGCGGGACGGGCCATGTTCGATCTGATCCTGCGCAATGCCGTCGTCGTGACCGCCGATGCCGAGCGGCGCGTGATCCGCGAGGGCGCGGTGGCGGTCGCGGGGGGGCGGATCGCGCGCGTCGGCACGGCGGAAGAGATCGGCGCGGAGGCGCGCTCGGTGGTGGATGGCGGCGGCATGCTGCTGATGCCCGGCCTCATCAATACCCATTGCCACGCGGCGGATTCGCTCTTTCGCGGCCTCGTGGAGGACCTGCCGCTCGAGCCCTGGCTCCGCAAGGTCTGGAAGGCGGAGGCCGCGACCTTGGATCCGCGGACCGTGCGGCTCGGCGCCACGCTGGGCCTGGCGGAGCTGCTGCTCGGCGGGGTCACCACGGTGATGGACATGTTCTGGCACCCGCGCGAGACCGTGGCCGCGGCGCGCGACCTCGGCATGCGCGTCGCCACCGGCGGGATCTTCTTCGACGGCCCCGGCATCGACGGGCTCGGCGCCGCCGAGCGGATGGTGCAGGCAGCCGCCTTCTTCGACGATTTCGCCGATGCGCCGGACGTCTTGGCCGGCTGCTTCCCCCATGGCAGCTATACCGTCGGCCCCGAGCATCTCGCGGAATCGAAGGCGCTCGCGGCGGCGCGCGGCGGGCTCTATTGCACCCATGCGGCGGAGACCCGGGCCGAGCGCGCGGATATCGAGACGCGCTACGGCGCCTCGGTGATCCGCCATCTCGATGCGCTCGGCCTGCTCGACGCCAGGACGGTGCTGGCGCATTGCGTCTGGCTCGACGAGGAGGAGATCGCGATCCTCGCGCGGACCGGCGCCACGGTCTCGCACAACCCGCTCTCGAACCTCAAGCTCGCCAGCGGCATCGCCCCGGTGCCGGCGATGCTCGCGGCCGGCGTGCGCGTCACGCTCGGGACCGACGGCGCGATCTCCGGCAACGATCTCGACATGTGGCTGGCGATGCGGCTGGCGGCGGTGCTGCACAAGGGTGCCACGCTCGACGCCGGCGCCGTCGCGACCGGGCAGGTGCTCGACATGGTGACCCGCGACGCGGCCGCGGCCCTCGGTGCCGCCGACCGGATCGGCGCGCTCGAGCCGGGCAAGTTCGCGGACATGATCCTGATCGACCTCGGCCGCGCCCATGCGGTGCCGCTCTTCGATCCGCTGACGCATCTGGTCTATTCCTGCGCCCGGTCCGACGTTCGCCGCGTCTATGTCGGCGGCGTCGAGGTGGTGCGCGACGGCACCCTGCTGCTGCACGACATCGAAGCGACGCTCGACGCCGTGCGCGACCTCGTGCCGGCGATCGCGGCGAGCGTGGCGCCGTGACCGGGTCGCAGGCCGCGCGCGTCGCCGCCGCCCATGCGTCGCTTCGCGACCGGGTCGGCGCGCCGGTCGAGGCCGGGATCATCCTGGGAACGGGTCTCGGCGGGCTCGCCGACCGCCTGGCGGAGCCGACCGCCGTTCCCTATGGCGAGATCGCCGGCTTCCCGGTCTCCACCGCGCCGGGCCATGCCGGGCGGCTGGTGACGGGGCGTCTCTTCGGGCGACGCGTGGCGCTGATGCAGGGGCGCCTGCATCTCTACGAAGGCTGGTCCGCCCGCGACATCGCGCTCCCGGTCTATCTGCTGGCGCGGCTGGGCGCGGCGCGGCTGATCGTCACCAATGCCGCTGGTGCGCTCGACCCGGACCTCGCGCCCGGCGCGGTGATGCTGATCGAGGATCACCTGAACTTCACCGGGGCCAATCCGCTGACCGGCCCGGACGAGCCCGATCTCGGCCCGCGCTTTCCCGATCTCTCGCGCGCCTATGACCCGGCGCTGCGCGAGGCCGCGCTGCGGGCGGCGGAAGCGGCGGGCGTTCCGCTCCGGCGGGGGATCTATGCCGCGGTGGCCGGGCCGTCGCTGGAGACCTCGGCCGAGCGGCGGTTCCTGCGCGCGGCAGGCGGCAGCGCCGTGGGCATGTCGACGGTGATCGAGGTGATCGCCGCCGCCCATGCCGGGCTGCCCGTGCTCGGGCTTTCCGCGATCTCGAACGCGGCCGCGGGCGGCCCCGACCAGGCGCCCGACAGCATCGAGGAGATCCTGGCCAATGCCGCGACCGCCGGCGCGGCGATCGCAGCACTCCTCCAGCGGCTCTTCGCCGGGGCATGAGCCGCGCCGCGGGCGGGCGGGGCAAGTGAGCGCGCCGGGCAAGCTGCGCAGCGTCGCGCTTCTCGCGCTGGCGGAGGTGATGACCATGAGCCTCTGGCTGCTCTCCGCCGCGATCCTGCCCGATCTCGTGGCGGAGGCGGGTGTCGGGCCCGGGCGGGCGGCGGCCTTGTCGAGCGCGGTCCAGATCGGTTTCGTCGTCGGCGCGCTGGCGCTGGCGGTGCATGGCACGGCCGATCGCTTCGATCCGCGCCGGGTGCTGGCCGGCTCGGCGCTCGTCGCCGCCGCCGCCAATGCGGCGCTGCTCGTGACCCCGGTCGGCGGCGCGGCGCAGATCGGCCTGCGCGCGCTGACCGGCGCCTGCCTCGCCGGCGTCTATCCGGTGGGGATGAAGATCGTCGTCGGCTGGGGGACCCGGGACCGGGGCCTCCTGGTCGGCATCCTCGTCGGATCCCTGACCGTCGGCACGGCGCTGCCGCATCTGCTCGCCTTCTTCAGCGGGCCGGACTGGCGGGCGACCGCCCTGCTCGCCTCCGGCCTCGCCGCCGCGGGCGGGATGCTCGGCCTCGGCGCCGGCCTCGGGCCGTTCCATGCCCGCGCCGCGAGCCTCGATCCGGGCGCCCTGCGGCTGGCCTGGACGAATCGCCGGCTGCGCCTGGCCTATGCGGGCTATCTCGGCCACATGTGGGAGCTCTATGCCTTCTGGGCCTGGATCGGCGCCGCGGCGGCCGCGGGTTTCGCCGCCGGGCTCGGCGCCGCCGCGCCCGATGCCGCGCGCCTCGTCAGCTTCGCCGCCATCGCGCTCGGCGGGCTGCTCTGCATCCCCGCGGGCTGGGTCGCCGACCGGATCGGCAAGGCGCGGGTCGCGCAGGGCGCGATGCTCACGAGCGGCGCCGCCGGCCTCGCCACGGCGGCGAGCTTCGGCGGCGTCTGGCAGCTGACGGCGGTGCTGATCCTGCTCTGGGGTGCCGCGGTCATCCCCGATTCGGCGCAATTCTCGGCGCTGGTGGCCGATGCGGCGCCGCCCGAGCGCGCCGGCAGCCTGATGACCTTCCAGACCGCCCTGGGCTTCACCCTGACCTTCTTCACCGTGCAGGCGGTGCCATGGGTCGCCGCCGGACTCGGCTGGCCGGCGACGCTGGCGCTGATGGCGCTCGGGCCGGCCTTCGGCGTCGAGGCGATGCGGCGCCTCCTCCGGATGGGTCGCGAATCGGTGGACGCCACGCTAGATCGCCTGTAGGTTGAACAAGCCTGCGGAATGCAGCCCAACGGGGCAGGTGCCCCGGTCCGAAGGCTCGGATAGCGCCTAGGGATCCCAGGATCGGACATGCGCGCCGACGCGGTCACGTAGTAGTTTGTTAACACTTGCGCGGGTTAATTGCGGAAACCGACTCGCCTGCCCATATGACAAGCAGCCACCGGAAAGCGACGCGATGCTCATAGGCCAGCTCCTGCTCTCGATCCTCACAGCGATCTTCGTGGCGGCAGCCGCGCTGCTGGGCGGATGGAGCCTGCTGGGTGCTCTGGTGCTCTATTCCCTGAGCGGGTCGCTCACGCTCGCGCTGCTCTCCGTCTGGACGATCGTGCGGGCGGACGCCTGATCCTCGCCTGATCCTCAGAGCACGTAGCGGCTGAGATCCACCGACCGGCTCAATTCGCCGAGGTGCTGCTCGACGAAGGCCGCGTCCACCGTCACCGCATCCCCCGAGCGGTCGGGCGCGGTGAAGCCCAGATCCTCGAACACCCGCTCCATCACCGTGTAGAGCCGGCGGGCGCCGATGTTCTCCACCGCGCGATTGACCTCCGCGGCGATCGCGGCCAGCGCGGCGATCCCGTCCTCGGTGAAGGTCACTTCGACCTTCTCGGTCGCCATCAGCGCGGTGTATTGCCGGGTCAGCGCATTGTCGGTCTCCGTCAGGATGCGGACGAAATCGCCTTCCGTCAGCGCGCGCAGCTCCACCCGGATCGGCAGCCGGCCCTGGAGCTCGGGCAGCAGGTCCGAGGGCTTGGCGATGTGGAAGGCGCCCGAGGCGATGAACAGGATGTGGTCGGTCTTCACCGGTCCGTGCTTGGTCGAGACCGTGGTGCCCTCGATCAGCGGCAGCAGGTCGCGCTGCACGCCCTCGCGGCTCACGTCGGCGCCGCGGGTCTCGGCGCGGGCGCAGACCTTGTCGATCTCGTCGAGGAAGACGATGCCGTTCTGCTCCACCGCCTCGACGGCGGCGCGGGTCACCGCCTCCTGGTCGAGGAGCTTGTCGGCCTCCTCGGTGATCAGGAGCTCGTAGGAGGCCGCCACCGTCATGCGCCGGCGCGTCTTGCGGCCGCCCATCGCCTTGCCGAAGATCGAGCCGAGATCGAGCGCGCCCATGTTCATCCCGGGCTGGCCGGGGATCTCGAGCATCGGGAAGGGGTTGGAGGTATCGGCCACCTCGAGCTCGATCTCCTTGTCGTCGAGGCTGCCGTCGCGCAGCTTCTTGCGGAACATGTCGCGGGTCTGCTCGCGGGCGCCGTCGCCGGCCAGCGCGTCGATCACCCGCTCCTCGGCCGCGGCATGGGCGCGGGCCTTGACCGCCTCGCGCATGTCCTCGCGCGCCATGACGATGGCGGCATCCACGAGGTCGCGCACGATCTGGTCCACGTCGCGGCCGACATAGCCGACCTCGGTGAACTTCGTCGCCTCCACCTTCAGGAACGGCGCCCGCGCGAGCCGCGCCAGCCGGCGCGAGATCTCGGTCTTGCCGACCCCCGTGGGGCCGATCATCAGGATGTTCTTCGGGTACACCTCCTCGCGGATGTCGTCCGGCAGCTGCTTGCGGCGCCAGCGGTTGCGGAGCGCCACCGCGACGGCGCGCTTGGCATCCTTCTGGCCGATGATGAACCGGTCGAGTTCGGAGACGATCTCCCGCGGGGTCAGTTCGCTCAACGGTCCGGTCCTCCCAAAGCTCGGCGGTCCGGGCGGACCTATGCCTTTCCGGCGACGGCGCAAGGCCCGCGAGGGGCACAGGCGCGCGGCTGGCTACATTTTCGTGAGGAGGAATGCAAAACCGGGGCCCCCGACGACCCGCCACCGCCGCGGGGGCGAGGGGCCAGCCGCCAGCCGCCGACGCGACGCCCTCGCCACCGGCATCGGTCCCGGACCGCAGGGTGAGCCTTGCAGGGCACAACCGCCCGACGACAGCGCGCAGGGCGCCGCGACCGAAAAAAAATCCTCCGGCCCTGCATCCGAAGTGGGTCCGCGCTCCGTTCAGGGATGTGAGGGGTGGCAGGCCGGCGGGCAATCCGTCGAGCTCCCTGCATCCCTTGCATTGCAGCAACGCGCCGAGGCGCCCCGGCTTCGATCGGGCCGCCCGAGGCGCACAACGGAGAACGATAGAATGTCCGATTTCACCGATTCTCATTCGGCCGGCGGCGCGTTCATCGCCGCGGTGGACCGCTTCGCCGCCATCCTGCCGCGCATTCCGGCCAGCGGCGGCACCCGGGCGGAGGTGACGACCCGTGCCGCCCGCGTCCGCGACACGTTGGCGCTGGCGCTCGATTGCGGCGGCGGCGAGGGCTTCACCACCGCCGACATCAAGACGCTCGGCTACGTGACCGAACGCCTCGGGACGATGCTCGACATCGCCGAGGTGGCCGTCGCGCTGACCGGCAGCCGCGACACCGGCTTCGACGAGCGCGTCTTCGCCGACAATCTCCAGGCGGTGGCGCCGGAGGACCTGCACGGGGTGGCGCAGCTCGTCTCGCTCGATGCCGGAACGCTCGGTCGCTGCGACATCTCCCGGCGTTTCGAGGCGCTCGCCGGCGTCTCCGCCGGGGTCGGGCCAGGGCTCGCGACGATCTCCAAGGCGCTGATCATCGTCGGCGCCTTCGTGCTGGTCCTGCGCGGCCAGCTGTCGCCGCGGCGCTTCCGCTTCCTCGTCGAGGAACTCTTCGCCATCGACGGGCTGCTCGCCCCCATCGGCGTGACGGCTGCGGCGCCGGACGCGGAGGGACTGCGCCACTGCACGCCACGGGACTTCGAGGCCAAGGCCGGCGAGGTGACGACCTTCCGCTTCGCCACCGAGAGCCCGCCCGCCGGCGGGATCATCGAGGTTTCCGTCGACGGCGCGAAGGAACCGCCGCTCGACGCGGTCGGCGCGGTGTTCAAGGTGGTAGGCAAGGCGACGGTCACGCTCCACTACAAGAGCCCGAACCGGAACGGCACCGCCGGCGTCGAGATCCGCCGCCGGCGCATCTTCTGAGGCGGGTCCACGGGCGCGGACCGGCCGCGTTCTGGCCGTGCCGCGCCGCCAGCGCTGTCCGCCCCCGAAGGCGGGCGATCACTACCCGAGGGATTCGACGGTCAGGCTGGTGTTGGTGTAGACGCAGATCTCGGCGGCGATCGCCATGGCGCGGCGGGCGATCGCCTCGGCGTCGAGATCGCTGTCGTAGAGCGCCCGGGCCGCCGCCAGCGCGAAATTGCCGCCCGAGCCGATGGCGGTCACGTCGTGCTCGGGTTCGAGCACGTCGCCCGCCCCGGTGATCACCAGCAGATCCCGCCCGTCGGTGACGATCAGCATCGCCTCGAGATTGCGCAGGTACTTGTCCGTGCGCCAGTCCTTGGCGAGATCGACCGCGGCGCGGGCGAGCTGGCCCGGTGCCGCCTCGAGCTTGGTCTCGAGCCGCTCGAGCAGGGTGAAGGCATCCGCCGTCGAGCCCGCGAAGCCGCAGACCACCGGATGCCCGCCCGGCTCGATCCGGCGCACCTTGCGCGCCCCGCCCTTGATCACCGTCTGGCCGAGGCTCACCTGCCCGTCGCCGGCCACCACCACCCTGCCGGCCTTGCGCACGGCGACGATGGTCGTGCCGTGCCAGCCGGGGAAACGCTCGTCCTTGCTCATGGCCCTCTCCCGAAGTCGGGCGACATATACGGTCGGCGGTGGCCTGTTGCCAGAGGGCGGCGGCCGGCCCTTCCGGACCGCGTTCTTTCTTCCGCGACCGCCTCGCCGCGCGGGGCAGGCCGGGGGAAGGCGGTCCTCACCGCGGTGATGCGCGACCTCAGGGTCCACGCCGACACCCTGGTCGCGGCGGATCGCCCGCGGCGGCCGGAATGCCCCTGACCCGAACACGGATGCGGATGCGGCCCGGCGGGCGGGAGGGTGCGCCGGGCGCTTGAGGGATTCGGGCCGACGAGGCCGCCTGGCAGGATGCAGTTCCCCGGAGGCATCCCCGGCCGGTCGATTCACCCGGATGTCGTTCTACAGGGGGCGGCCGCCCCAAAGCCGGTGAAAATGGTGCAGCGGCCCATGCCCCTGGCCGACCTCCAGCGCCCCGCTGGCGGCAAGCGCGTCGTGCATATAGGCCTTGGCCTCGCGCACGCTCTCTTCGACCGGACGCGTGGGCAGGAGCGCCGCGATCGCGGCCGAGAGCGTGCAGCCGGTGCCATGGTCGTTCCGGGTACGGATCCGCGGCGCCGAAAACGCGATCGTCCCCGATGGCCCGTGCAGCAGGTCGGTGCTTTCCTCCGATCCGTCCAGATGGCCGCCCTTGAGCAGGACCCAGTCCGGGCCGAGGCCCCATAGGTCGCCGACCCGCTCGCGCATCCGCGGCAGGCTCCAGGCCTCGTCGGCGCCGAGCAGGACCGCGGCTTCGGGAAGGTTGGGGGTGATGACGGTGGCGAGCGGCACCAGATGCTCGCGGATCGCGGAAACCGCCTCGGGATCCAGCAGGTGATGGCCGCTCTTGGCCACCATGACGGGATCGAGCACGACGTTGCGGGCCGCGTGGCGCCTCAACCGCCCCGCGATGGTCTCGGCGATGCGGGCATTGGCCACCATGCCGACCTTGACCGCATCCACCCGCACGTCGTCGAAGACCGCGTCGATCTGCTCGCCGACGAAATCGGGATCGAGGGCGACGAAGGAGCGGACGCCGCGCGTGTTCTGCGCCACCACCGCGGTCACCGCCGCCATGGCATAGGCCCCGAGGGCCGAGACCGTCTTGATGTCGGCGTGAATGCCGGCGCCGCCCGTGGGATCGGTGCCGGCGATGCTGAGGACATTGGCGATCATGACCCGGCACCCCCTTCGCGGACGATCCGCCGCGCCCCGCCGGCGCGCGCCCCCGTGTTTCGATCCTCCCGCCGGGGAATGCAAGACGGCGCCCGCCTGCGAGCGCGCTGGTCAAGCCGGGCGATGTCTGCGACATGAATCCGGACCTTCCGGCCGAAGGCCCGGTCACCCAGGGGGGAATTGCCATGCAGCGTCTCGGACTCATCGGCGCCGGCCGCATCGGGATCATTCACGGCACCAATGCCGCGGCCAATCCCGACGCGCGTCTCGTCGCGCTCACCGACCCCGATCCCGCCGCGGCGGAGCGGCTGGCGACGCGCACGAAGGCCGAGGTCCGCAGCCTCGACGCGATCATCGACGGCGAGGGGATCGACGCGGTGCTGATCTGCTCGCCCACCGATACCCATGCCGACCTGATCGAACGCTGCGCCCGCGCCGGCAAGGCGATCTTCTGCGAAAAGCCGATCGACCTCTCGGTCCCGCGCGCCGAACGGGCGGTCGCCCTGGCCGAGGCCGCCGGCGTGCCGCTGATGCTCGCGTTCCAGCGGCGCTTCGACCCGCATCTCGGAACCCTCGCGCGCCGGCTGCGCGCGGGGGCGATCGGCAGGATCGAGATCATCACGATCACCTCCCGCGACCCCGCCCCGCCGCCGGTCAGCTACGTGACGCGCTCCGGCGGGCTCTACCGGGATTCGATGATCCACGATTTCGACGCGGCGCGCTTCCTGCTCGGCGAGGACCCCACGGAGGTCTTCGCCCTCGGATCCTGCATGGTCGATCCGGAGATCGGCGCGGCGGGGGACATCGACACCGCCGCCGTGCTCCTGCGCACCGCCTCCGGCGCGATCTGCCAGATCTCGCTCTCGCGCCGGGCGACCTACGGCCATGACCAGCGGGTCGAGGTGCTGGGCGCGAAGGGGCTGCTGCGCACCGGCAACCTCCACGAGACCACCGTCGAACAGGCCACCGAGGCCGGCTTCCTGCAGGCGCCGGTGCTCCATTTCTTCCTCGAGCGCTACGCCGCCGCCTACAGGAACGAGCTCGACGCCTTCCTCGAATGCCTCAGGACCGGGACGAGGCCCGAGCCCGGCGGCGCGGACGGGGTGAAGGCCCTGAAGCTCGCGGATGCGGCGACGCGCTCGCGCGAGACCGGCCTGCCGGTCAGGGTGGCGCCATGACGGCGAACGTGCTCTTCGGCGCCGGCGGCCGGGCCGGGCCAGCGGCGCCGGCCGGCGCGCCGCTGCATGTGGCCGTGATCGGCACCGGCTTCATGGCCAAGGCCCATGCGCTCGGCTACCGGATGGTCGGGGGCATCTTCGAGCTGCCGCGGCCGGTGGTGCTCGACACGATCGTCGGCGCCGGCGCGAGCGAGGCGGCCGATGCCGCGCACCGCCTGGGCTTCCGGCGCCATTCCAGCGACTGGAAATCCGTCGTCGCGGATCCGGCGATCGAGGCGGTCTCGATCACCACGCCGAACGCGCTGCACGCCCCGATCGCCCTCGCTTCCGTCGATGCCGGCAAGCATTGCTATTGCGAGAAGCCGCTGGCGACCAGGCTCGCCGATGCGCATGCCATGCTCGCGGCCGCCGAAGGCGCCGGCGTGGTGACCCAGGTCGGCTTCAACTACATCCGCAATCCGATCCTCGCGCTGGCCCGCGAAATGATCGCCGCGGGCGAGCTCGGCCGGATCACCGGATTTCGCGGCATCCATGCCGAAGGTTTCATGAGCGATCCCGGGACGCCCTGGACCTGGCGCCTGGCGCCCGATGGCGGCGGCGGCGCGCTGATGGATCTCGGCAGCCACATCGTCAACATGGCGCGCTTCCTGCTCGGGCCGATCGATCGGGTCTGCGGCGATGTGGAGACCGTCATCCCCGCGCGGCCCGTCGCGCCCGGATCGAGCGAGCGGCGGCCGGTCGAGGTGGACGACCAGGCGCGCCTGCTCGTCCGTTTCGAACGCGGCTGCAGCGGCACGATCGAGGCCACCTGGACCGCGACCGGTCGCACGATGCAGCTCGAATTCGAGGTGACCGGGGAGAAGGGCGCGCTCGTCTTCACCCAGGAGCGCCTCAACGAGCTGCAATATTTCAGGGTCGAGAGCGACGGCGCGCGCAACGGCTTCCGGACCATCGCGGCGGGGCCGCAGCACCCGCCCTACGGGAGTTTCTGCGTCGCTCCCGGCCATCAGATCGGCTTCAACGACCTCAAGACGATCGAAGTGGGCGGCTTTCTCGAGGCGATCGCCGGCGGCGACCGGCCCTTCGCGGATTTTCGCGAAGGCTACGAGGTGCAGCGGGTGATCGAGGCCGCGCAGCTTTCCTCGCGGGAAAGGCGCTGGGTCGGCCTTGACGAGGCCTGACGCCGGTCCCGGCTCCGGCCTTCGCACGCGCCTGGTTTCACCATCCCGCCCGGCGGGAACCGCCGGGCAGCGCCCGCCCCGCCCCGTCACGCCGAAGGCGTGCTCCGGCACGACGCGGGCGCTTCGCACCCGCCGGGCCGGGCGCTGCCCTCATCTTGCTTTGGGACGGCCGAACAAGAAAGAATAGCTCCCAATAGCGGTCGCCCTCAGGCCGGTAACCGCAGGCCTTGACGCCAGATGCTATCGATACCATCCACGAACCGGCTCATCGGACGGGCCGAAACCCCGGAGGCACCCTTGCAGCAAGGCACGAATCTCTTCGACCTGACGGGCCGGCGCGCGCTCGTGACCGGGTCGAGCCAGGGCATCGGCTTCGCCCTCGCGCGCGGGCTGGCGGCGGCGGGGGCGGCGATCGTCCTCAACGGCCGCAATGCGCAGAGGCTCGCCGAAGCCTCCGCCGCGCTGCGCGAGCAGGGCTGCGACGTGGCCGAGCTCCCCTTCGATGCGACCGACCACGAGGCCGTCCGGAGCGCCATCGACGGCTTCGAGGCCGAACACGGGCCGATCCACATCCTGGTCAACAACGCCGGGATGCAATACCGGAGCCCGCTGGAGGATTTCCCCGCGGCGGCCTTCGAGCGCCTGCTCCAGGCCAATGTCGCCAGCGTCTTCCACGTCGGCCAGGCCTGCGCGCGGCACATGATCGCCCGCGGCGCCGGGAAGATCGTCAATATCGCCAGCGTGCAGACCGCGCTCGCCCGCCCCGACATCGCGCCCTATACCGCGACCAAGGGCGCGGTCGGCAACCTCACCAAGGGCATGGCCACCGACTGGGCGAAGCACGGGTTGCAATGCAACGCCATCGCCCCGGGCTATTTCGACACGCCGCTCAATGCCGCGCTCGTCGGCGATCCGGAATTCTCGGCCTGGCTCGCCAAGCGCACGCCGGCCGGCCGCTGGGGGCTGGTGGAGGAACTGGTGGGCGCCGCGATCTTCCTCGCCTCGGATGCCTCGAGCTTCGTCAACGGCCATACGCTCTTCGTGGACGGCGGCATCACGGCCTCGCTCTGACCATGGCCGATGCGGTGGAACGTCGCCGGCCCCGCCACTGGCATGGCCGGGCCTCCCATCAACAGGGTTAACGGCGCCTGAACGCCGAAATAGGTCTTCAATATCAGCAGGTTGCCGCCTGTCCCCATGGGGACGGGTCTGGGACACCGCCCGACGACCCTCCCGCGAGGCCGGAATCCCCGCCAGGAAGGCATCCGATCAGCTCCCACGGCCCGTCACGGCCGCACGTGGCGAGAAGATCGCCCGACCGGCATCGAACGCGTATTGGGGGTGTTGCAGGCGTTCGAGGCGCAGGAGCGGCCGTCGACGCCGGCCTCCACGACCTGCTCCACAAGATCCGCCAGTGTCCCGGAGATCGCGCCGAGTGCCCTGTGAAGCGCCTGCGGGTTCGATTGCATCATGTCGAATGCACCGGCGACTGCGGCTCGAGGCCGTCGGAATCGGGTTTCTCCTGCAGGCGCAGGGTTTCGGCGATCAGATCCTCGGGCTTCTGTTCGCGGGCGAAATTGTGCGGCCGGACGCTGACCGGAACGCGATCGGGCCTCTGTCCCGCCAGGACCGCCTTCACCCGCCGTCTCGCGGTCCATGCAGCACCGTCGGAATTCGTCATCTCGGTCCCTCCTCGCTGGGTGTGCATCCTGTCCTGTCGCGGCAATGTCAGCAGGCGCCTGACTGTGACCGGCGGATGCGGGATGCCGGATCCGACCCGTGTGGTCGGCCAATGCCCGACCGATGACACCGGCACGGCGAACCCTTGGCGGCATGCCCCGACGCTCCTTGCCTCTGCCGCATGGAGCGGCCACGATCGAGCCTTGCCGTACCGAGAGGACCCGCGATCTTGACCTACTCTTCCGACCATTTCACGCAGAGCAATGCGCCCGAGATTGCAATACGACGGGACTTGCACCGTTACCCGGAGACGGCATTTCTCGAGTATCGTACGGCGTCGCGAATTGCCGAAAGCCTCGAGGCGATCGGATATTCGGTCCGCACCGGGCGCGATGCCATGGCGCCGGCATCGATCGTCAGTCCGCCGCCCGCCGAGATCGAGAACGAGGGCAAGGCCGATGCGCTCGCCCATGGCGGCGTGGCGCGGTGGATCGAGCGGATGGCCGGAGGGCTGACCGCGGTCGTCGCCGAGAAGCGGTTCGGCGACGGGCCGGTCCTGGCCCTGCGGTTCGACATGGACGCGCTGGCGCTCGACGAGACCGACCGGGGCGGCCACGCACCGCGCGACGGCGGCTTCGCTTCCGCCCGGCCGGGACGAATGCACGGCTGCGGGCATGACGGTCATGTGGCGATCGGTGTCTGCGTTGCCGCCGCGCTGGCGCAGGCGGAGGGATTGGCCGGCACGCTTCGCTTCATCTTCCAGCCCGCGGAGGAAGGCGGTCGCGGGGCGCAGCCGGTCATCGACGCGGGCATCCTCGACGACGTCGATCACATATTCGTCGCGCATCTCGGCTGTTTCCTCGAATCCGGAAAGGTCGCGGCCAGCGCCACCGGCTTTCTCTGGTCGAGCAAGATCGAAGTGCGTTTCGACGGCCGGCCCTCGCATGCGGCCATGGCGCCGCAGGAGGGCCGCAACGCGCTGCTCGCCGGCGCCACCGCGGCCGGCAACCTGCATGCGATCTCGCGCGTCGCGGGCGAGGAGACCTTCGTCAATGTCGGGCGCATGACCGCGGGGACCGCGTTCAACATCATTCCCGACCGCTGCGACCTGATGATGGAGGTGCGCGCCGAATCCGAGGCCGGCCATGCCTACATGATGGCGCGCGCCGAAGAGATCGTCGCCGCTTCCGCGGCCATGCAGGGCGTTACCTCGGCGATGCGCGTGGTGTCGCGCCTGGAGGGGAATTTCAACAGTCCTGAGGCGGTCGAGACGGTGGCGCGGGCGGTGCGGGCTCTGCCGGGGATCGAGCTTGTGGACAGCTGGCCGATCGGAGGTGGCGACGATGCCTCGAAGTTGATTCGCCGGGTTCAGGAGAACGGCGGCACCGGCGCCTATTTCATCATCGGTTCGGACATCCCTGCACCGCACCACGCGCCCGATTTCGACATCGACGAAGGCTCCCTGGCCATCGGTCGGCAGATTTTCGAGCACATCGTGCGGGAGATTCTGGGGAAGGCACAAGGCCAAGCTTGATTTTTGCCTCGGCTTGCCTCATGGGTAAAACGATTAATCTGCTGATGGACGGCCCAGAACGGTTGGGTAATCGTTTGACCGGAGGGGTAGAGGCGGTGAAACCGAGGCTGAGTGACATTGCGCGCAATCTGTCGGTGTCCGCGGCGACGGTATCGCTGGCCTTGTCGGGCAAGGGGCGCGTCTCGAACGAGATGGTCGCGCGGATCAAGGCCGAGGCCAACCGGCTCGGCTATTCCCCCAATCCGATGGGCAAGGCACTCCGCACCGGCCGCTCGCAGGTGATCGGCCTGGTGATTCCGGACGTGGCCAACCCGCTGTTCCCGCGCATGGCCCGTTCGATCGTCATGGCCGCCGAGGAGCATGATTTCGGCGTGCTCATCGCGGACAGCCACGACAGCCCCGCCAAGCAGAACGAGGCGATGAAGCGCCTGGTGGAGCTGGGCTCTGACGGGATCATCGTGATCCCGCGCAAGGGCACCGAGGTTGGTCCCCAGCCCATTCCGGTCGCCGTCATCGACGCGCTGGGGTCGGCTCAGAACGTCGTTTCGGCGGACCATGCGGGCGGCGGAGCCATCGCGATCGGACATCTGCAGGAGGCCGGGCACCGCCGGATTCTCTGTGTCGGCGAGACGCGCACCTCGCTGGTTCAGCGGACTCGCATCGGCGGAATGATCGGGGCCGCGGCCCCCGACGCGCAGCTGTGGGAGCTCTGGCTCGAGGACGCGCCCGATGTCGTGCGCCTGATCCGTGACGGGACCACGGCGATCGCCGCGACATCCGACATGATCGCGCTCCGGTTGCTGACCGAGCTCGGCAAGGCCGGATTGAACCTGCCCGAGGACTACAGCCTCGTGGGTTTCGACAATCTGGACTTCGCCGGGATCATCAGCCCGGCGCTGACCACCATCGGCACGTCCGATGCCGAGATCGCCGAACGCGCGATCCTGGGCCTCACCAGGCTCATCAACAACGGGGCGCCGGTCGAAAGCCAAGTCGTTCCCATGCATCTCGTCCGGCGAGAGACCGTCAAACAGCTAGCAAGGAGGAATAACTGAATGAAAACAGGTAGATACGCCGCGGCAGCCGCAATCGGCGCGCTTTGCGCCGCACCGGCCATGGCGGCGGACAAGACCCTGACCATCTCGGTCTATGCATTCGCTCAGGACGAATTCAAGGAGCTGGTCTACGATCCCTTCGAGGAGATCTGCGATTGCGAGCTCGTCGTCGAGACCGGCAATTCGGTCGAGCGGATGTCCAAGATCGAGGCGAACAAGGAAAACCCGGTCATCGACATGGCGGTGATGTCGGTGCACGACGCGCTGGCGCTGTCGCGCAAGGGGCTCTTGCAGAAGATCGACACGTCGAAGCTGAGCAATTACGGGGACCTGTTCGATATCGCCAAGGACCCGCTCGGCAATGGCGAGGCGGTCGGCTACACGGTCTATGCCACCTCGATCGTCTATCGCGCCGACAAGGTCGACATCCAGAGCTGGGCCGATCTGCTGGACCCGGAACTGGCCGGATATGTGTCGCTGCCCGACATCACCACCAACCAGGGACCCGGCACGCTCTGGATGATCGGCAAGGCCATCGGCGACGATGACCTCTCGCTCGAGGCGCCGATGAAGCTGGTGGGCGAGAAGGCCGACGACATCGCCACCTTCTACCTGCGCTCCTCGCAGCTCGCCCAGCTCGTTCAGCAGGAGGAGGTCTGGGCCGCACCGGTCGGCCGTTTCGCCTGGAGCCGCTTCAGGGACAACGGGCTCGACATGAAATGGGCCGAGCCCGAAGAGGGCCAGTTCGGCGACATGAACGTGATGATCATGCCCACGGGCATCCCGGCGGAGAACGCCGAGCTCGCGCTGCAGTTCATGGATTTCTGGCTTTCCCACGACATCCAGCTCGCGCTGGCCGAGGCCCTGATCGACAGCCCGGTCAACGACACGGTGGAGGTGTCCGCCGAGGCCGCCGAAGGGCTGACGGTCGGCGCCGATCTCATCGACAGCCTGGTGTTCATGGATCCCGGGGTCATCCTCGACAACCGTGACGCCTGGCTGGAGACCTGGAACAGCACCGTCGTCCGGTAAGGCGAGTTGGGCGAGAGCGATGTTTGAGAACAAGAACACGGGCCTGCTGCTGGTTCTGCCGGCAGCGGTATTCGCCTCGGTGCTCTTCCTCCTGCCGGTGGGCATCCTCCTGTCGGAGGCCTTCACCGGCAGCGAGGGCGGCTTCAGCCTCGGAGCCTATGTGGAGTTCTTTTCCTCGGAACTGAACAACACGGTCTTCTGGCGCTCGCTGCGCCTGGGGCTCTGGGTCATGCTGACCTCTGCGGTCATCGGCTATGCCGCCGCCTTCAGCATCGTCCAGCTCTCGCCCAAGTCCCGCGGCAGGGTCTTCGCCCTGATCATCCTGCCGCTGATGATCTCGCCCGTGGCCCGCACCTATGCCTGGCTCGTCATCCTCGGCCGGACCGGACTGGTCAACCAGGTGATCGTCGGGCTCGGCCTCTCCGAAGAGGGGCTGCAGCTCCTCTTCACCGAGACCGCCGTCTTCATCGGCCTGCTGCAGCTGTTCCTGCCCCTGATGATCATCGCGCTCATCTCGTCGATGGAGAACATGCCGCGCGACGTGGTGCCGGCGGCGCGGGTGCTGGGGGCGAACTGGTTCAGCGTCTTCTTCCGGGTCATCCTGCCCCTCACGCGCGAGGGTCTGGTGGTGGGCGGAACGCTGGTCTTCGCCGGCTCGATGACCGCCTACATCACCCCGGCCATTCTGGGCGGCTCGAAGGTCCTGATGCTCGAGACGCTGCTCTACCAGCGCGTGACCGTCGCCAACGACTACGCCGCCGCCAGCGTCATCGCGATGATCCTGGTCGTCATGAGCATCGTCACCAACCTGCTGCTCAAGCGTCTGGCCAAGCCGCGCAACCGAAGGGCCTGAGATGAAGCCGTCCAGCACTGCCACCGGGACCATCATCGGGCTGACGCTCGTCTTCCTGATCGGTCCGTTCATCGTGATCATCCTCGCGGCGCTCACCGCGGGAAACAACCTCGCCTTCCCGCCCGACGGGCTGTCGCTCAAGTGGTTCATCAAGGTCTTCACCGTCGAGAGCTTCCGGATCTCCTTCCTGATCTCGATGTTCCTCGCAGTGTTCGGGACGCTCACGGCGCTGATCGTCGGCGTGCCCGCGGCCTATGCCATCGCCCGCTACGACATCCCCGGCGCCGGGGCGATCCAGCTCGCCGTGTCGTCGCCGCTGATCGTGCCGGGCATCATCGTAGGCCTGGCGCTCTTGCGGTATCTGGTGATCCCGACCGGGTTCACGATCATGGCGGCGCTGTTCCTGGCGCATGCGGCGCTCATCCTGCCCTATGCGGTGCGGGTGGTGACCTCGTCGCTGCAGAATCTGCGGGTCGATGTCGAGGAGGCCGCGCTGATCCTGGGCTGCTCGCGGCTCGGGTCGTTCTTCCGCGTCGTGTTCCCCAACATCAGGGGCGGCATCCTGGCGGCCTTCATCCTGGGCTTCGTGACCTCCTTCAACCAGGTTCCGGTCTCGCTGTTCCTCTCCGGTCCCGGGGTGCGGACGCTGCCCATCGACATGCTCGCCTACATGGAAACCACCTACGACCCGTCGGTCGCGGCGCTCGCCTGCCTTCTGGCGATCATGTCGGTCGGCATCGTCTTCCTGGCCGAAAGATTTCTGGGGTTCTCTCGCTATGTCTGACTTCGTCTCCGTCGACAAACTGACCCTCGCCTATGGCGACGCCGTTGCGGTGCCCGAGCTGAGCTTCGGCATCGGCAAGGGCGAGCTGATCGCGCTTCTGGGGCCCTCGGGCTGTGGCAAGACCACGACGATGCGCGCCATCGCCGGCCTGATGACGCCGAAATCCGGGACCATCCGCATCGACGGGCGCGACGTCACGCGCCTGGCGCCGTCCCTTCGCGAGGTCGGGCTGGTCTTCCAGTCCTATGCGCTTTTCCCGCATCTGACCGTCTTCGAGAACGTCGCCTTCGGGCTGAAGATGCGCAAGGCGCCCAACATCAGGGAACGGGTGATGGCGGGCCTCGACTCCGTCGGGCTCCGCGATTTCGCCAACCGCCTGACGCCCGACCTGTCCGGCGGCCAGCAGCAGCGCGTGTCGCTGGCGCGCTCGCTGGTGGTCGAGCCCAAGGTGCTGCTGCTCGACGAGCCGCTCTCCAACCTGGACGCGCGGCTCAGGCTCGAGATGCAGATGGTGCTCAAGGACATCCAGAAGACGACCGGGGTCACCATGATCTTCGTCACGCACGATCAGAGCGAGGCCCTGGCGCTGGCCGACCGGATCGTCCTGATGAAGGACGGCAGGATCGTCCAGTCGGGGCTCGCCGAGGAGATGTACAGCGCCCCGCGCAGCCGGTTCGCCGCGGATTTCTTCGGTTTCGAGAACATCCTTCCGGGGCGGGACGGCGGCCTTCTGGCCTGGCGCCCCACCGCCATAAGGCTGGGCGACGGACCGCATGAGGGGACGATCCGCGGCATGTCCTTCGGCGGCGACTACCGGACCTATGTCATCGATTCGACGCTGGGCGAAATCAAGGGAAGCGTGCGGGCCGGGCTGCCCGCCTTCGGCGAGGGCGAAAAGGTCCGGTTCGACCTGCCCGAGGGAGAGGCGGTGCGGCTGGAAGCCGCCTGATGGCCGGGATCTGGATCGATACGGACATGGGCAGCGACGACGCCTTCGCGGTGGTCCTCGCTGCCCGCCATGTCCCGATCGACGGAATGTCGCTCGTCGCCGGCAACGCGCCGCTCGCCCAGGTGGCGCGCAACGCGGCCGGGTTCGGAACCATGCTGCAATGGGACTTTCCCGTCTTCGCCGGCGCCGCGCGCCCCGTCATCGGGCCGCAGGAGACGGCGCAGCGAATCCTGGGCGACTCCGCGCTGCCGCTCCGGGGGGAGGCGCCGCTCTTCGACGCGGATGCATGCGCCGGCGCCGCCTCCTTCGGCCCGTTCCTGCCGCCGCTGAGCGCGTGGCTCGAAGGCGCGGACGAGCCTCGCAGCATCCTGGCCCTCGGACCCCTGACCAACCTGGCGATCCTGGCCCTGGCGCGCCCGGACCTGCTCGACCGGATCGGCCGGCTGGTCTGGATGGGCGGTGCGGTGGGGCGGGGCAACCATACGCCGTCGGCGGAATTCAACGCCTTCGCGGATCCCGAAGCGGTGCAGATCCTCCTCGATCGCGGCGTCGCCCTGCATCTCCTCGATCTCGACGCCTGCCGCAGGGTGCTGATCGACGAGGCCGACGTGACGGCGCTCGCGGCCGCGGAGGGGCGGAACAGCGTCGCGATGGCGCAGCTCCTGGGCGGCTACCTGGACATCGCCCTCTCCCGGGGGAGGCCCGCCATGGCGCTCTACGATCCCGTGGCCGCGGCGGCGCTGATCGCCCCCGAGCTCTTCACCTTCACCCCGGCGCGCATCCAGGTCGAATGCAGCGGCGCCCTGACCCGCGGCCGCACCGTGACCGATTTCACGAGTCCCCGGCCGAACGGCTGGTTGGCCACCGACCTCGATGCACCCGCGATCCGTGACCGGTGCCTGTCGGCGCTGGCGCAGGTCTGACCCATGCAGGAGACTTCAATGGCTGGCGTTCCGGCGCTTCCCGATACCTTCTTCGCCGCAATCCTGAAGGTCGACATCCATTGCCACCTCTACGGCACGATCCGCGAGAAGACCTTCCAGGATCTCGCGGCCGCGGCGGGCGCACCGATCACGCCGCAGGAGATCGCCGCCTTCTACATCCGCGGCGAGAAGCCGAAGGGCGTGCTGCACGCCTTTCGCTTCCTCGAGCAATATGTGCTCGGCCGGCCGGAATTCCTGCATCGCCTGACCTACGAATGCCTCGAGGACATGGCGCGGGAGAACGTCCGCCATGCCGAGCTGTTCTGGAACTCCACCGGCACGCTGCACCATCACCCCGCCATGGGCTTCGCTGCTGCCCAGGCGGCGATCACCGCGGCCATGGCCGATGCCGAAAGGGATCTCGGGATCCTCGCCCGGCTGATCCATGCGATCGACCGGGAGGCCGATCCCGAGCACGCCGTGACCATGCTGGAACGGGCCCTGGTCCATCCCGACGAGCGCGCGGTCGGGATCGGCTCGGACTATCTCGAAACCGGCCACCCGCCCGAGAAGTTCTGGAAGACCTACCGCAGGGCGCGCGCCGCGGGGCTGAAGACCACCATGCATGCCGGTGAGTTCGGATGTCACTGGCGCAACGTCGAGACCGCGGTCGACCTGCTGCAGGTCGACCGGCTGGACCATTGCTACACGGTGCTCGACAATCCGGAGCTCCTGGCGCGCATCGTCGATCTGGGCCTCGCGGTGACGGTGGTGCCGACCAATTCCTATTACCTGCGCACGCTGCCGCGCACGGAATGGGCGGAGCGGCACCCGATCCGCCGGATGCTGGAAACAGGGCTGCGCATTCATCCCAATACCGACGATCCGACCTTCCACAACACTTCGCCCAACCGGGTCTGGGCCTCCATGCACCGCGATTTCGGCGCCGACCGCGATCAGATCGAGCGCATGATATGGACCGGGCTCGAGGCCGCCTGGCTGGATGCCGCAACCCGAGACCGCCTGGCCGGGGAGTTCCGGTCGGCCTGGCAGGACGCCTGCGACGGGCTGGCCTGATGAACCAGGCGCTTCGGGGGGCGCTCGCCCTCGTGGGCGCCGCGGCGCTGGGGTCGGTCATGGGGGTCTTCTCGCGCGCGCTCTCGGGGTCGCTGGAGGTCATCGAGCAGGTGGCGCTGCGCTGCGCGCTGGGCGCGGCAATCCTGCTGCCCCTGATGCTCCGGCCGGCGGCGCGCCGACGCCTCGGGCAGGTGGAGCGCGGCGATCTCTGGAGGATCGCGCTCTCCTCGGTGTCGATCTACGTGGTCGCGATCTCGCTCAACACCTTCGCCTATATCAACGGGAAATACGGCTCGGCCGCGACGGTCATGGCCATGCCCTTTCCGGCGATCGCCGGCTTCCTGCTCTTCGGCGAGCGGTTCAACATGCGCCAGATCGCCAGCATCGCCCTAGCCAGCCTCGGCGCATCGCTCGTGATCGGCACCAGCTTCACGCTTTCGCGCGCCGACGGCCTGGCGATGGTGGCGGCCTTCGGGGCGGGCTTCTTCATGAGCGCGGGCATCCTCGGGCAGCGCAGCATCTCGCAGACCTTGTCGATCGTCGAGAAGACCTTCCTGATGCTCGCGGTGGCCGCCGTCGTCCTGACGGGCGCATCGCTGGTCCGCTCCGGGGGCGCGTCCGGTTTCTCGGGCCTGGATTGGCATGCGGCATGGATCGGGCTCGTCGCGGGTGCGGCGAACGTATTGTTCCTCTTCGGGACGAATTACGGGGTCGGACGGGTCCATGCCGCGATGGTCAACAACGCGCTCGCGCTCCAGACCGTCTTCGCCGCGATCGTGGCCTATCTGGTCTATGCCAGCCGGTTCACCTCGGCCGAATATCTCGGCGCCGGGCTGATCATCGCCTCGATCCTGCTGCAGCGCCGGCGGTCGCCGCAGCCGGGATAGCCGAGGCGGCGGGCGCGGTCAGGCGGACCGGCCGCTGGCACGAGGCGGTCGCGGCGCGGAGCTCGCCAAGATCCGGGCCGTGTCCGTCACGGGACCTCCGCCCTATCCGCTCGGCCTGCCGGCTTCGAACCCACCCTGGCGTGTCCGCCGGGGAGGCGTTACACAATGATACGCGGAGTATATTATTGTTATTACATAGTTTTTCGAGATGTTGGTCGGACGGACCGCCAACCGCTCCGGTCAACCGGAGCCGGCATCAGCCGTCCAGCACCGCGCGCAATCCGCCCCAGGCGCCGGGCGCCGCCGCCAGCACGGCATCGCCATCCGAAAGGTCGCGGCTGTCGCAGAAAGGCGCGCAGCGACCGCCGGCCTCGGCAATGATCAGGAGACCCGCGAGGCAGTCCCAGGCGTTCATATGCGCCTCCCAGTAACCGGCGAGGCGCCCCGCGGCGACATGGGCGAGCATGAGCGCCCCCGAGCCGTTGCGGAAGAACATGCCGCCCGCTTCCAGCAGCCGCTCGATGACCCCTGCCGCGACCCGGGGCGGCGTGCGGTGGTTCGCGCCGATGCCGACGACGCCGTTCAGGACATTCAGGGTATCGGGCACGCGCAGGGGCCTGCCGTCGAGCCGGGCACCGCCGCCGCGCCGGGCGGTGAAGACCTCGCCGGCGGTCGGAACGGCGATGACGCCCGCCACCGTGTCGCGCCCGTCATGCACCGCGATCGAGACGCACCAATGCGGCAACCCGCTGAGAAACGGGCTGGTGCCGTCGATCGGATCGATCACCCAGGTGAAGCCGGAGGCGGCCGCCGTCGCGCCGAATTCCTCGCCGAGGAAGCCGTCGTCGGGGAAGCTTTCCGCGACGCGGGCGCGAATCAGCGTCTCGACCTCGCGGTCGGCACGGCTGACGATATCCTGGGCGCTGGTCTTGGCCTCGATCTCCAGCTCGCCGCGACGCATGAAGAAATCGAGCGCCAGCGCGCCGGCCTCGCGGGCGGTGCTTTCTGCCAGCGACAGGCGCCTCGTGACTTCGTCGCTCATGCTCGCCTGTTCCTTGTCGCTGGCGGTTCGCATCACCCCGAAAGGCGAAGGCTCACGCGTGTCCCCGGAGCCGGTGACCACCACCTATTCCATCGGGCTCCCGGAATAGCGCGCGCCGCGATGGGTGCCAAGCGGCGAGCCCTCGGGTTGCGGGGGCGAAGGCGATTGTCCGCGGGACCGGGTCGACGGAAGTCTTCGGGCCGTAATTGGCGTCACAATCCCGCCCGGCGGGCACCGCCGGGCAGCGACCGCCCCGCCCGGAGCGCCATGGCCCGGTGCCGCGGCATTCCGAATTGTGCTACCATCCCGACGGCTTGCCAAGCATGCGATCGCTGCTACCTTGGCAACCAGACAGGGAGGATTGGAATGCAGCTATATGCACATGTGCGCGGCCGGGTCGCGGCGGCGACGGCGATCGCCTTGCTGGCCACCGGGGCGGCCTGGGCACAGGAAGCCACCGAGGCGGCCGACGGACCGCCGAACATCCTGGTCATCTGGGGCGACGACGTCGGCCAGACCAACCTCTCGACCTACAGCTTCGGGTTGATGGGCTACGAGACGCCGAACATCGACCGGATCGCGGCCGAAGGGATCAAGTTCACCGACTACTACGCCGAGCAGAGCTGCACGGCTGGCCGGTCGACCTTCATCACCGGCCAGTCGACGCTTCGCACCGGGCTCTCCAAGGTCGGCCTGCCGGGAGCAGATGTCGGACTGAGGGACGACGACGTGACCATCGCCTCGGCGCTGAAGGATCTCGGCTACGCCACCGGTCAGTTCGGCAAGAACCACCTCGGCGACAAGGACGAGTTCCTGCCGACCGCGCACGGCTTCGACGAGTTCTTCGGCAACCTCTACCACCTCAACGCCGAGGAGGAGCCCGAGAACTTCAACTACCCGCAGGATCCCGCCTTCCGCGAGCAGTTCGGCCCGCGCGGCGTGATCCGCTCCTCGGCCGACGGCGAGATCGAGGATACCGGGCCGCTGACCAGGCAGCGCATGGAGACGGTCGACGAGGAGACCTCGGCTGCCGCCATCGACTTCATGCAGCGTCAGGTGGAACAGGGAAATCCATTCTTCATCTGGATGAACACCACCCGGATGCATTTCCGCACCCATGTGAAGGACGAGAACCGCAGCGAACCGGGCCTGACGGCGCTGACCGAGTACGCCGACGGCATGATCGAGCATGACGCGATCGTCGGTCAGATCCTCGACGCACTCGACGAGACGGGCGTCGCAGACAATACCATCGTGATCTATTCGACCGACAACGGCCCGCACCAGAACTCGTGGCCCGACGCCGGCACCACGCCGTTCCGCAGCGAGAAGAACACCAACTGGGAAGGCGCCTTCCGCGTGCCCGCCATGATCCGCTGGCCCGGCCACATCGAGCCCGGCACGGTCAAGACCGGCATGTTCTCCGGGCTCGACTGGTTCCCGACGCTGCTCGCCGCCGCCGGCGACGCGGACATCAAGGACCGCCTGCTCGAGGGCACCACGATCAACGGTAGCGAGTACAAGGTCCATCTCGACGGCTACAACCAGCTGCCCTATCTGACGGGCGAGAGTGACGAGACGGCGCGCAGGGAGTTCTTCTACTTCAACGACGACGGCGCCATCGTCGCGTTGCGCTACGAGAACTGGAAGGTCGTCTTCGCCGAGCAGCGCGAGACCGGCACCCTCAACATCTGGGCAGAGCCGTTCACACAGCTGCGGGTCCCCAAGTTGTTCGACCTCCGCGCCGACCCCTACGAGCGCGCGGACATCACGTCGAACACCTACTACGACTGGCTGCTGGACCATGTATTCCTGCTCACACCGGCGCAGGTCGAGGTGTCCAGGTTCTTTTCGACCTTCGAGGAGTATCCGCCGTCGCAGCGGGCGGCGAGCTTCTCGGTCGACCAGATCCAGGAGCAGCTCGAGAGGCAGCTCAGCGGCATGGCCCAGTAGCGGCCGGAGAAGCCGGCTCGCGGGGAGCGCGTGCGCGATGCCCCGCGGGCGAGAACCCGATCCCGAGGAGGCGGCGGACACCATGCGGAACCTGCGCGATTTCCTCAATCCGGCGGTGGCGGCATGAAGGCCGCGGACCTGGCCGGGCGGCACCGGGTCGTCGAGGGCAAGGGGTTCAGGATCGGCGAGGTCGATGCCGACGACACGGCCGGCCTCGACGTGGAGAAGGACGAGGCGAAGGATCTGATCGCCTCAAACCTCGAGCGGCTGGGCAAGCTGCAGGAGCGCCTCTACGCCGAGGACGAGCGGGCGGTGCTGATCGTGCTGCAGGCGATGGACGCCGGCGGCAAGGACAGCGCGATCGAGCATGTCATGACCGGGATCAACCCACAGGGCTGCGACGTGAAGTCGTTCAAGCAGCCGGGGCCGGTCGAGCTCAAGCACGACTTTCTCTGGCGCCACGCGATCGCGCTGCCGCAGCGGGGCAAGATCGTCATCTTCAACCGGTCGCATTACGAGGAGGTGCTGGTGGTGCGCGTCCACCCGGAGATCCTCGAGGGCCAGGGCCTGCCGAAGGCGCTGCGCGGCAAGGACATCTGGGAGCGCCGGTTCCGGTCTATCCGCGGCTTCGAGCGGCACCTCGTCGAGAACGGCACGACCGTGCTCAAGTTCTACCTGCACATCTCCAAGGACGAGCAGGCGCGGCGGTTCCTCGACCGCATCGACGAGGAGGACAAGAACTGGAAGTTCTCCTTCGGCGACCTCGCGGAGCGCGAGCACTGGGGCGACTACATGGACGCCTACGAGGACATGATCCGCAACACCGCGACCGAGGACGCGCCCTGGCACGTGGTTCCGGCCAACAACAAGTGGTATGCGCGCATGGTGATCTCCTCGGCGCTCGCGGAGGCGCTGGAGGCGCTCGATCCGAAGTTCCCGATTGTCGACGACGATTACCGGCGGCGGCTCGCGGAGGCCCGCGGCGCGCTCGCGGCCGAGGCGGGGAAGGGTAGGAAGGGGTGAGCCCGCCTGATGCCGCCCCGGCCGAGGCCGCCTCCGACGCGCGGGCGCAGATCGCGGCACTGCGCGAGCGCATGGGCGAGGCGATCATCGGCCAGCGGGAGGTCATCGAGCGGCTGCTGATCGGGCTCTTGGCCAACGGCAACCTGCTGGTCGAGGGGCTGCCCGGCCTCGCGAAGACCCGGGCGATCAAGGCGCTCGCCAAGAACCTCGAGAGCAAGTTCAGCCGCATCCAGTTCACCCCGGACCTGCTGCCCTCCGACGTGACTGGCACGGAGGTCTATTACCAGGGCGAGAAGGGCGGCGAGTTCCGCTTCGAGCCGGGGCCGATCTTCGCCAATATCGTGCTCGCCGACGAGATCAACCGTGCGCCCGCGAAGGTGCAGGCGGCGCTGCTCGAGGCGATGGAGGAGCGGCAGGTGACAGTCGCGGGACAGACCCACGTGATGGAGCCGCTCTTCATGGTGATGGCGACCCAGAACCCGATCGAGCAGGAGGGCACCTATCCCCTGCCCGAGGCGCAG
>NZ_DAIUBO010000015.1:0-32078 GCF_036846665.1 Amaricoccus sp.
CGGAAAACTCATTCTTCCCCCCTCTCAGGATCGCCGAACGGATCGGCGGGGATGGGCCAGATGTCGCGCCGCACCTTCCGATACGGCGTCCGGGCCGGATCGTTGGGATACGGCCGCCCGGCCGAGCAATAGATCACCTCCGACGCGATCGGCGCGAAGGCGGCGTAGAAGTGGTTCGTCGACTTGATGACGAGGATCTTCTTCTCCAGCGGGTCGATGCCCAGGGCGTCGAAGAGCGACGGATCGAAGCTCTGGGCGCGCACCGAGTTCAGGATCACCTCGATGTCGGTTCCCTCGAGCCGCACCCGCGCCGAATCGCCGAAGGGCACCAGGCTCTCGCCGAACCGCATCTCCGCCCCCGCGGCCAGCCGCAGGACTTCCACGGTCGCATCGATCGGGGCACCGGTGAAAGGCGCCGACTTGGCGCCGAAGCGCAGGGGAATCGTCGCGCCCTCGCCGGCCACGAAGCAGAGCCGCACCGCCATCGGATCCCAGATCGTGCCGACCGCGACGCCCTCGGCGCCCCGTGCCATCAGCTCGCCGAGAAGGACCGTCGCATCCCCCGCGGTCCCTCCGCCGGGATTGTCCCAGACATCGGCGATGACGACGGGCCTGCCGGCCGGCGCCGCCATTGCTCGGGCGACCGCCTCGGTCTCGTCGAGGATCGGCATCACGTGCCGCCCGCGGTTGTCGTAGAGCTCCATCCCGAGCCGTCGCGCCAGCGCCGCGCCGTGCTCGGGCGCGCCGTCGGTGACCGCGATCATCTTCGTCCCCATCTCCGGCACATCGCCGGCCATGAAGCCGTGGATCGCCGACAGCGACAGCACGAGCGGGTCGTCGCGCTCGATCGCCAGCATCCGGTCGACGAACCCGCGCATCGGCTCGCGCGAGGTCGGGAAGACGTCGATCATCCGGCAGTCGAAGACCGACATCACCGGCCGCACCCGGCCCTCGAGCGCGTCGACCGCGATCCGCCAAAGATCCTCGGCGCGATCGACGAAATCCGTGTGCGGGAATTCCTTGAACACGGTGAAGAAATCCGCCGCTGCCACGCGCTTGGCCGTCAGGTGGCTGTGGGGGTCGAGTTCGGCGCATACCAGCACCCCCGGCCCCACGATCTCCCGGATCCGCGTGAGCAGGTCGCCCTCCGGATCGTCGTAGCCGGCGGCCACCATCGCTCCGTGCAGCCCCAGCACCACCGCATCCACCGGCAGCGCCGCCTCGAGCTGGCCGAGGATCTCGTCGCGAAGCCCTTCGTAGGTCGCGCGGCTGACCAGCCCCGCCGGATCGGCCCAGGCGGCGGTGCCCTCGATCAGAGTCCAGCCCTTCTCGCGGCACACCCGGCGCCCGACCGTGACCGGCGCGGTGCAGAGCGTGGGCGTCTCGGGATGCTGCCCGGGCGGCGCATAGAGCGAATCCTCGAACCCTCGCCGGTCGACGAAGATCGGCGAGAAGGTGTTTGTCTCGGTGGCAAGCGCCGCGGTGAAGACGCGCATCTCAGGCCCTCGCATAGGGAAGGTAGCCCACGAAGCCTGCGATCTTCCAGCGCGCCTCCTCGCGGCGGCAGATGTAGAGCGTCTGCCAGTTCATCCGGTCGAGCCCGCCGTCGGCACGGGCGATCCCGCCGTCGAACCGCTTGCGGACCAGTGCCGCCGCGCCCTCGACCTCGATCTCCTCGAGCCGGGTGGCGCGGAAGATCGCCGCCCTCGCATCCTCGGCATAGAGCCCGCCCTCGCGCGCCGCCTTCGCCTCGCGCGCCTGCCGCAGCCATTCGTCGCGATAGGTCGCGAGCGTCGGAAAGGAGAGGCGCCACTCGTCCGGCGAGGCCAGGAAGCGCGCGTTCAGCCCGGTGAAATTCGCCTCCACGAAGTCCTCCGCCACGCGCCCCCAGTCGGCGGCGAGGAAGGCGTCGATGTCGCGCGGAACCAGCATCTCCCAGATCGCGTGCCGTACCTCGTCGGACACTGGAAAGGGATTGGCCTCGGGGTCTCGCATGCCCTGTTCCTGAAAATCTTTTCGACGGATCGCGATTTTTCGGTGGAATATACCCGCATCCTGTGCCGATATGTCAACGGCAAAGAAAATCATTTTCTCGGGCCTGCCTGCGGACGGGCGAGATGCGGCATGGACATCTACACCGCCCTGATCGACGAGGACGACCGGCTGACGGTGCTGGAAAAGCAGCTCGCGCGCATCGTGCTCGACGACGCGGTCTTCGCCGTGAACGCCTCGATCGTCGATCTCGCCGAGCGCGCCGAGGTTTCGCCCCCGACCGTCACCCGCTTCTGCCGGCGCCTGGGCTTCCAGGGCTATTCCGACTTCAAGCTGCAGCTGGCGCGCAGCGCCTATGTGGGCATGCGCTACCTGAAGCCGGAATCGGCGGAAGGTGCCGCCACCCCCGTCGCCGTGGCCGAGGACATCGTCCTCAAGGCGCAGGACGCGCTCTTCCAGATGCACAAGGGCCTCGATCTCGCTGCGGTCGAAGAGGCCGCCCGCCTGCTGCGCGGCGCCAGGATGATCCACGCCTTCGGCTCGGGCGGCAATTCCGCGATGATCGCCCACGAGCTGCAGAACCGGCTCTTCCGCCTCGGCTGCCGCATCGCGGCCTCCTCGGACCATGGGATGAACCTGATGCAGGCCGCCGCCTGCGTTCGCGGGCATGTGGTCTTCGGCTCCTCATTCACCGGCCGCAACGCCGAGCTCGTGCGCTGCTTCCGCGTGCTCCAGGACAACGGCATCCCCACCATCGCCCTGACCCAGGGCGGCTCGCCGGTGGCCGAGGCCGCCGGGGTCGTCATCGCGGTCGACCTGCCCGAGGGGTCGAACATCTTCCGCCCCACCTCGACGCGCTTCGCATATCTCGCGGTCATCGACATCATTGCCAATCTGGTGGCCTATGCCGATCGGCCCCGCGCCACCCGCCTCCTGCGCGGCATCAAGGAGCAGCTCGTCCGCTTTCGCGACGAGGACGACCGGCAGATTCTCGGGGACTGACATGACCGAAACCACCCCATCCCTCGGCCTCGCCATCGTCACCGGCGGCGCCGGCGACATCGGCCAGGCCGTCGCACGCCGTCTGGCAGCAACCCATGCCGGCGTCGTCGTCGTGGACCGCGACGGGGCCGCAGCCGGCGAGGTTGCGGCGCGGATCGGCCCCCGCGCCCGCGGCGCCGCCTGCGACGTCACCGACCCGGCCGCCCTCGCCGCGCTGGCCGCCGGGCTAGACGGCCCTGTCTCGACCCTCGTCAACAACGCCGGCGCCGCCATGGCGGCCAGCCTCGGCGACACCACCCCCGCGTCCTGGGGCGCCGACCGGGCGCTCAACCTCGACGCTGCCTGGTTCTGCTTCGAGGCTTTCCGTCCGGCGCTGACCGCCGCCCGGGGCTCGGTGGTCAACGTCGCCTCCATCAACGGGCTGGGCGTCTTCGGCCATCCCGCCTACAGCGCAGCCAAGGCCGGCATGATCCATCTCACCCGCCTCATCGCGGTGGAATACGGCCGCCGCGGCATCCGCGCCAACGCGGTCGCGCCCGGAACCGTCGCCACCCGCGCCTGGGAATCGCGCCGCGCCGCCAATCCCCGGGTGATGCAGGAGGCCGCCGCCCATTATCCCCTCGGCCGCGTCGCCTATCCCGATGACATTGCCGCCGCCGTCGCCTTCCTCGCCGGCCCCGATGCCGCCGCCATCACCGGCGTCTGCCTGCCGGTCGACTGCGGCCTGACCGCCGGCACGCCGGCGCTCGCTCGCACCTTCAGCCAATCCCCCGACTACGATACCGAGGCCCCCGAATGACCTACAGAGTCGAGAATTCCTGGTCCCCCGAGCCCGCGCCCGGCGGCACGCTGACCGTCTCGCTCCACAACCTTTCCGACGCCCCCCTCGCGGGCTTCACGCTCTCCTATACCGCGATAACCCGCGTCATGCCCGACGCGCCGCCGCCGGAGAACGCGGTCTTCCTGAAGCGCGACGCCAATTACCACCGCTTCGCTCCGCCCGAGGGGTTCTCCATTCCGCCCGGCGGCAGCTGGACCTTCCGAGCCGCCGGGCTCAACCGCGCGCCGCTCCACCGCGGCGACGGCGTCAAGTCGGCCTATGTCACGCTGGCCTCGGGCGATCATGTCGATGCCGAGGTGGGCGATCTCATGCGCGGCTCCGACCGGCCCGAGGAGCCGCCGGCGCGCCTGCCCGAAGGCCGGCTGGAGCATCCCTTCGCCCTCGTCCCTTGGCCGGCGCGTCTCGACCTCGTCCCCGGCGAAACCCCGCTCGCCCTCGTACCCGCCGAGGACATCTCTGCGGAGGACAGCGCCGCGCTCGCCGCCGCCGGCGCACTCCAGCGCCGGCTGTTCCCCGCCGCGCGCGCCGCCGTCTCGCTCGCGCCGCAACCCGGCACCCACCAGGTTGCCTTCGCGCAGGATCCGGCGCTCGCCCCCGGCGCCTACCGCCTGAACTTCGCCGCCACGATCCGCCTCGATAGCGCCGATGCGGACGGCCGCCGGCACGGGCTCGTGGCGCTCGTCCAGCTCCTGCACGGCGCCACGGCCCAGCCGGAGACCTTCCGCTTCCCGGCCACCGGGGTGATCGAGGACGCCCCGCGCTACGCGTGGCGCGGCTGCCACCTCGACGTCTGCCGCCACTTCTGGCCGGCGCAGGACGTGCGCCGCTTCCTCGACATCCTCGGCTGGTACCGGCTCAACATCTTCCACTGGCACCTGACCGACGACGAGGGCTGGCGCTTCGAGGTTCCCGGCCTGCCCAGCCTGACCACCACCGGCGCCACCCGCGGCGCCGATGGCCCGCTGCTGCCGCAGCTCGGCGACCCGGCCGCGGCCCGCACCCAATTCTACACGACCGAAGAGCTCCGCGCCCTGGTGGCCCATGCCGCATCCCTCGGCATCGAAGTGGTGCCCGAGATCGACATCCCCGGCCATTCCACCGCGATGCTCGCCGCGCTCCCGCATCTCGTCGACCCCGACGAGCCGCCGAGCTATTCTTCGGTGCAGGGCTATTTCAACAACGCGCTGAACCCGGCGATCGAGGGCACCTACGAGGCGCTCGGCCTCGTCTTCGACGCCATGGTCGCGGTCTTTCCCTCCCGGCACATCCACATCGGCGGCGACGAGGTCGCGCGCGATGCCTGGATGGCCTCCCCGCTCTCCCGCGCGCTGATGGAGCGCGAGGGCCTGCGGGGAACCTTCGAGCTCCAGTCCTATTTCCTCCGCCGCGTCAAGGAAATGCTGACCGCCCGTGACCGCGTGCTGGTCGGATGGAACGAGGTCGCGCATGGCGGCGGCGTGCCGGCGAAGGACACGCTCCTCATGGCCTGGGAGAACCCCCAGGTCGGCGCCGCGCTCGCCCGCGAGGGCTATGACGTGGTCATCACCCCTGGCCAGGCCTATTACCTCGACATGGCGCAATCCCCCGCCTGGCTCGAGCCCGGCGCCGGCTGGGCCGGCTCCTCGACGCCCGAGCAGACCTATGCCTACGACGCCGAGGCGAGCTTCCCCGCCGAGCTGCGCCGCCGCTTCCGGGGCGTGCAGGCCTGCATCTGGTGCGAGCATTTCCACAGCAAGGATTATTTCAACGACCTGGTCTTTCCCCGCCTCGCCGCGATCGCCGAGGCCGCCTGGACCCCGCTCGCCGGGAAGGACTGGCTTCGCTTCGCGGTCCAGGCCCGCAACTCCCCGAGGCTCTGAGCCCGATGCTCCGCATCGCCGTCGGCGGCATCCATACCGAATGCTCCACCTATTCGCCGGTCCTCATGACGCCGGAGGATTTCCGCGTCCTGCGCGGCGAGGCGCTGACGACGGATCCCTATTTCGCCTTCCTCCCCGGCGACGGGGTGGAGATCCGCGCGCTGCTTCACGCCCGCGCGGTGCCGGGCGGCCCGCTGGCGGGCGCGACCTATTCGGGCTTCCGCGCCGAGTTCCTCGACCGCCTCCGCGTCGCGCTCCCGCTCGACGGCGTCTATCTCGCCATGCACGGCGCCATGCACGTGGACGGGATGCAGGACGCGGAAGGCGACTGGATCGCCGCCGTCCGCGAAATCGTCGGTCCCGCCATCCCCATCGCCGCGAGCTACGACCTGCACGGCAACCTCAGCCAGCGCATCATCGACGCCCTCGACATCTTCTCCGCCTATCGCACGGCGCCGCATATCGACGTCCGCGAGACCATGGAGGCCGCCTGGGCCATGCTGCTGCGCCACCTCCGCGACGGGACCGCGTGCCCCGCAATCGCCTGGGCCCCGGTCCCGCTGCTGCTTCCCGGCGAGCGCAGCTCCACCGAGGACGAGCCCGCGCGCTCGCTCTATGCGGCGCTGCCCGGCTTCGACGCCCGCCCTGGCATCTGGAAATCCGACCTGATGATCGGCTACGTCTGGGCCGACGAGCCGCGCGCCACCGCCGCCGCCGTGGTCACCGGAACCGACCGCGCCGCGGCGCTGGCCGCCGCCGAGGAGATCGCCTCCGCCTTCTGGGCCGCCCGCGACGCCTTCCGCTTCGGCCCGGTCACCGGTCCGCTCCCGGACATGCTCGAGCGCGCCGCTTCCACCGCCACCGCACCGGTCATCCTCGCCGATTCGGGCGACAACCCCACCGGCGGCGGCGTCGGCGACCGCGCCGACGTGCTCGCAGCCCTGATCGCCCGCGACTGGCAAGGCGCGCTTCTCGCCGGCATCACCGACGGTCCCGCCGTGGAGGCCTGCTTCACCGCCGGCGAAGGCGCCGCGCTCGACCTCACCATCGGCGCAAGCCTCGACCCCGCCGGCGTTTCGGTGCGCACCGAGGTTCGGGTGCTCCGGCTGGACGATCCCGGCACTCCGTCCGGGCGCCAGGCCGTCGTGGCCGTCGGCGAGGGCATCACCCTCGTGCTCGCCGCCCGCCGCCGCCCCTACCATGCCATCGCCGATTTCACCCGGCTCGGCCTCGACCCGGCGAGGGCGCGGCTGCTGGTGGTCAAATCGGGCTATCTCTCCCCCGACCTCGCCCCGCTGGCCAGACCAAACCTCATGGCGCTGACCGAGGGCGTGGTGAACCAGGACATCGCCGGCCTCCCGAACCTCCACCGCGCGCCGGGCACGCTGCCGTTCGAGCCCAACCCCGGGTTCCGCCCCCGGGCGATCGCCTCCGCCCGCTTCGGCCGCTGACGGGCACCATGCGCCTCTCCCGTCTAACCGCTCGAGCGCGGACGGAACCACTGGCCGGGGGGTGCGGCTAGTGTCCTTCCTCGCGATCCTCCGGCGATACCCGGTCGCTCGCGTCGCCGCCGCCGGGATCCTCCTCTTCGGCTTCGCCGGCGCCGCCACCTCTCCCTATCAGCCCGTGGTCGCCATTCGCGAGCTCGGCATGTCGAACGCCGCCTATTCCGTCGTCATCTTCGCCGCCGCCGTGGCCAACGTGCTCGCCAGCATCCTGATCGGCCTCCTGGCCGACCGGCGCGCCAGCTACCGACGCCCGATCCTCGTCGCGACGGGCATCGGCGCCCTGGGATTCGCGACCATCTACCTGCTGCCCTCCGCCCTCGTCTTCGCCCTGGTGGCGGTCGGCCCGCTCGCGATCTACGGCGCCTCCAACGCGCTGATCTTCGCCAAGGTCCGCAGCCACGCGACCGAGTTCACCCGCGCCGATGGCGAGGCGGTCGGGGCGCTCCTGCGCATGATGATCTCGGTCGCCTGGATCCTGGTGCCCGGCGCGGTCGGGCTGCTTCTCGCCGGAAGCGCCTCCATGCTGCCCGCCTATCTGATCTCGGCCGTGCTCGCGCTTGCCGGCCTCGCCATCCTCGCGACGCTGCCGGCCGACACCGTGCGTCCGCCCGGCACGCCCCGCGCGGGGATCGGCGACCTGCTGGCCTTCGCCGATCCCGGCCTCGTCCTGCGCGTCGCCGGCGTCGCGCTCGCCTCCTCCGTGCTCCATGTCAATTCCGCGGTGCTGCCGCTCATCGTCACCGGCCGCGCCGGCGGCACGGTGGCCGATGTCGGGGTCATCGTCGGCTATGTCGCGCTCGTCGAAGTGGTCTTCATCTTCGCCTGGGCCGCGATCTGCCGCCGCCTCTCCATGCAGGTGGCGCTGGTCCTGTGCATGGCGCTCTATCTCGCCTATTTCCTCGCGCTCGCCTCCGCCCGTGCCATGCCCCAGGTCCATGCCGCGAGCCTTATCGGCGGGATCGCCGCGGCGGCGATCATCACCCTGCCCATTCCCTATCTCCTCGGCCTGATCGCCGGGCGCCCCGGACTCTCCGCCTCGCTGATCGCGGTGAATCATTTCGTCGGGGCCGGCATCGGCGCCGGCATCTTCGCGCTCGGCACTGCGCTCGGCGGCTATCCCGCTGCCGCCGTCCTTGCCGGCCTGGCGGGTGTGCTCGGCGGCCTCCTTCTCCTCGCGCTCGACGGCTGGCGCCGGCAACCCATGGTGATGGAATGACCCCTATTCTGCTCGAAGTCTGCATCGACGATCCCGAAGGCCTCCTTGCCGCGCGCGCCGGGGGCGCCGACCGGCTGGAGCTCTGTGCCGCGCTCGCCTTCGGCGGCCTCACCCCCTCGCCGGCGCTGGTGGCCGAGGCTTCCCGCACCGGCATGCCGGCGCTCGCCATGATCCGACCGCGCGCGGGCGGTTTCGTCTGGACCGCGGCCGAGGTCGCGGCGATGGAATCCGAGATCGCCCTCCTGCGCGCCGCCGGTGCTCCCGGTGTCGTCATCGGCGCGAGCCTGCCCGACGGCCGGCTGGATGGCGCGACCCTCGCCCGCCTGCTGCGCGCCGCCGAGGGGCTCGACGTCACGCTTCACAGGGCCGTGGACCTCGCGCCCGATCCCGAGGAGGCTGTGGCGCTCGCCGCCTCCCTCGGCATCCGGCGTATCCTCTCCTCGGGCGGTGCGGCGCGCGCCGCCGACGGTGTCGCGCGCCTCGAGCGGATGATGCGCGCCGGGGCAGGGCGCGTCACCATCATGCCCGGGGCCGGCATCGGGCCGGAGACCCTGCCCGCGCTGACCGGCCTGCCGCTCCGCGAAGTCCATGCCTCGTGCTCCTTGCCGCTACCGCCCCCGGAGCCTCTGGTCGCCGACCTGGGGTTCCAGCCGCCGGGCGCCAGGCGTACCGACGCCGACCGCGTCGCCGCGATGCGCGCGGCCCTCGATGCGCTCGCCTGAAGGCGGGTGCTCCCCGGTGCGGGGCGTCCCGCAGCGGGACATTGCGTAACCAATTGTTTCTGAACGGATCTTGAAGAAGTCGGTTGGATGGCGCTCGGGCCCGCCGCGAGGCGGATCGCCTCGCGCTTGCCGGTTCGGGGCAATCGTCGTCCGGTGCGTTCGACCGGAGCGCGTGTCAGTCGCCGATCGGCTGCGGCCCGGTGCGCCCGTGCACGGCGGCGAGCGATGCGCGGATCCGCCGCAGGCGCTCGCGCGTTTCCTCCGGGCGTAGCTCGGCTACGCAGGTCGCCAGCGTGTCGATGATCGCCAGATGCACGATGCGCGAGGCGGTCGGCTTGAAGATGTCCTGGTCCTCGGGCAATTCGATGAGGATCGGCAGTTCCGCCAGCCGCGCGAGCGTGCTGTCCGGGCGGGTCAGGCACAGGGTGGTCGCGCCGTATTGATTGGCGATCTCCACGCTGCTGACCACGTCGCGCGCCTCTCCGCTCGCCGAGATCGCGAAGAGCACGTCGCCCTTCTCCAGCGCCGCCGCCCGCATGCGCTGCAGATAGCCGTCGTTGACCGCGGTCGCGGACAGGCCGAGCCGGAAGAAGCGGTTCGCGGCCTCGAAGGCCACCATCGAGGACCCGCCGCCGAGGCCGATGAAGACCAGCTGGCGCGCCGCGCGCAGCGCTCCCACGGCGCGGTCCAGCATGCCCCCGTCGACCTGTCCGCGCGCCGCATTCGCCGCCGCATAGATCCCGCCGAGCACGCGGTCGAGCGTCGGCGCCGCGCCGCGCGCCTCGACGTTCGAGTTCTCCAGATACTGCAGGCTGACGGCCACGTTCTGTGCCAGCCTGAGCTTGAAATCCTTGAAGCCCTCGCAGCCGAGCGTACGGCAGAAGCGGATCACCGTGGGCTCGCTCACTTCGGCCGCGGCGGCAACCTCGCCGAGCGTCGCTTCGACGACGCTGCCGAAGTTCTCCAGCACATAGCTCGCCACCCGCTGCTCGCGCGCGTTCAGCTTGCCGTCGAGATCGCGGAGACGCGAGATCAGGTCGTAGGCCGCATTCATTGCCTTCGCTCCAGCGATCCCGCGCGTCTCCCGGCTCATGTCTGCGGCTTGTAGGCGATGACGTCGACCTCGACCTTGGCGTCCACCATGAGCTGCGACCGCACGGTGGAGCGCGCGGGCCCGCCGTTGGGGAAGTATTCCGCATAGACGCGGTTGAAGGTCCAGAAGTCGCGGGTGTCGTCGAGCCAGCAGTTCGCCTTGACCACGTCGTCGAAGCTGCAACCGGCCATGGCCAGCACCTTCTTGACATTCTCCATGGTGCGGCGAGTTTGGGCCTCGATTCCGCCGGGCTCGATCTCGCCGCGATCGTTCATCGCCACCTGGCCGGAGACATAGACGAAGTCACCGGCACGTACCGCAGGAGAGAACGGCAGTGCCTGTCCGCCCGCTCCGGTCCGCTCCGCGCCGATTCGCTCGATTGACATGCGTGATTCTCCTCTCGTGTCTTTCAGCTACGTAGTTAGGCTACCGATGGCCTGCCGGGCTGTCCAGAAGTTTCGATACACGGCGTCGAAAATCGCGGATCCGCGGGAAAAGATGGTGGACAGGCCGCGAATCTGCGGGTATATGTAGCCTAACTACATCAACTCCAAACACGGGAAGCGGGGAGATGCCGAATGCGAGAAATGGCGGGTCAAATCAGCGATCGCCTGAATCGGGCGATCGAGGCCATCGTTGCAGCGATCATGCTGCTCCTGGTCGTGGACGTCTGGCTGGGCGTGCTCGACCGCTACCTCTTCCATTGGCAGTTACCCTGGCCCGAAGAACTGGCGCGATACCTGATGATTTGGGCGGCCATGCTCGCGGTCTCCTGCGGCATCGCCCGTCGTGAGCACATCGGCCTGTCGATCCTCCTCGACAAGCTTCCCGAGGGCGGGCGCCGGGGGCTGCTCATCGCCATGGACGCCCTGGCATTCCTGCTCTTCTTCTACGTGTTCCTCTACGGCATCGGCTTCGCCGCCACCGGCGTGAACCGTCAGGCGATGATCTTCGGAATGTCGCTGGCGCCCGCTTTCGCCGCCATCCCGGTCGCCGCGGCGATCTCCGCCATCCAACTCGCCCTCGTGCTGATCCGCGACCTCGGAACCCAGCATCTGGTCGACCAGGCCGAGGAGGTCTGATCCATGATCGTCGCATTGATCTTCGTCGCGCTCGTGCTCTTCGGCATGCCGATCGGCTTCGCCATCGGCTTCGCCGGCCTTGCCGGGCTCGTCGACATGGGCGGGGACAAGTTCCTCGCCGTCGGACCCAGCAAGATCTTCAACGGGCTCAACATCTTCCCCTTCCTCGCCATGCCGTTCTTCATCCTGGCCGGCGAGATCATGAACCACATCGGCATCACCTCGCGGCTGGTGAACCTCGCCAACGTGCTGGTCGGCCGGTTCCGCGGCGGGCTCGCGCATACCAACATGCTGGCCTCGGTGTTCTTCGCCGGGCTGACCGGTGCGGCCACCGCCGATGCCGCCGCCTTCGGCAAGACGCTGGTGCCGGCGATGGTGAACCAGGGCTACCGGCGCGACTATGCCTGCGCGGTCACCGCCGCCGGCTCGATCATCGGCCCGACCATCCCGCCCTCCGGCCTCATGGTGGTCTACGGTTCGCTCATGGGGGTCTCGATCGGCGGGCTCTTCGCCGCCGGCATCCTGCCCGGCCTCGTGATCTGCGGCGTCTGCATGGTCGTGATCGCGCTCGGCGCCCGGCGCAACAACCTGCCGAAGGCCGACGTCGCCGGGGGCCTGCGCGAGATCTGGAACACCTTCGTGTCGTCCTTCACCGCGCTCCTGATGCCGGTCATCATCCTCGGCGGCATCCTGGGCGGCATCGTCACCCCGACCGAGGCGGCCTCGATCGCCGTGGGCTACGCGCTCCTGCTCGGGATCTTCGTCTACCGCTGCCTGACCTGGAACGACATCTACGGCATGCTGGTGCGCACCGCGCGCATCACCGGGGTGATCTTCGTGATCATCGCCTTCGCCGGCATGCTCGGCTGGTGGCTCAGCTTCGAGCGCATCCCCCAGGCCATCGCCAGCGGCGTGCTGGCGATCTCGGAGAACCGCTATGTCGTCATCCTGCTCATCATCGGCATCCTGCTGGCGATCGGCATGGTCATGGACATCACCGCGATCCTGATCATCCTCGCGCCGGTCCTCGTGCCGCTGACCGAGCAGATCGGGATGAACCCGATGCACGCCGGCATCGTCTTCGTGCTCGCGCTCAACATCTCGCTGATGACGCCACCGGTCGGGGCCTGCCTCTTCGTGCTCTCCTCGGTGACCGGCGAGAAGCTCGAACGCATCGCGGCGAAGCTCTGGCCCTTCCTGCTCGCGGAGGTGGCCGTGCTCTTCGTCTTCGCCTTCTGGTCGGACCTGGCGCTGCTGATGCCCAAGGCCCTCGGATTTCTCGACTAGGGGCCGACCGGCCCCTACCACTCCAACCCGAACTCCAACCCAGACTCCAACCCAAGACCAACGAGAGGAAGCACCCTATGACATCCATCCTGAACCGCCTCGCCGCCGGCACCGCCATCGGCCTGATCGCCTCCAGCGCGCTCGCCGCGGACGTGACGATCCAGTTCGGCCACGACAACAAGGCCGATCCCTTCGAGAACCCGGCCCATGCCTGCACCGCGGTCTTCGCCAACATCATCGGCACCGACACCAACGGGGCGGTCGAGGTCGAGGTCTTCCCCTCGAACCAGCTCGGCTCGGCCCAGGAGCATGTCCAGCTGGTCCGCGACGGCGTGCTTCAGGCGACGCTCACCTCGACTGGCGCGCTGGCGAGCTACTACCCGCGCATCGACGTGCTGAACCTGCCCTTCGCCTTCGCCAATGACGGCTCGACCTACGACGTCTTCGACGGACCCTTCGGGACGGCCCTCGCCGCCGACATCGAGGCCGAGCTCGGGGACGTCAAGGTGCTGGGCTTCCCGGACACCGGCGGCTTCTTCGCCGTGACCAATTCCCAGCACGAGATCGCCAAGCTCGGCGATTTCGACGGCATCCGCATCCGGACCATGACGCTGCCCTCGCATCAGGCGATCATGCAGGCGCTCGGCGCCGAGGCCTATCCGCTCGCCTGGGGCGAGGTCTATTCCGGCCTGCAGACGGGCGTGATCGACGGCCAGATGAACCCGGTGCCGATCATCTCCTTCTCGAAGTTCGAGGAGGTGCAGAAGTACCTCACGCTCACCAACCACCTGTTCTCGCCCTATACGCTCTTGATGAACCGGGCGGTCTGGGACGGGCTGACCGAGGAGCAGCAGGACGTGGTGCGCTATGCCGCGAAATCCTGCGTCACCGCCAGCCGTGGCCTGTCGCGGATCATCGAGGGCTCCGACCGCGGCCTCGCCGGGCTGCGGGAGAAGATGACGGTCACCGCGCTCACCTCGGAGGAGCGCGACGCGATGCGCGAGGCGACCCAGCCGGTCTTCGAGGCCTATGTCGCCGAGAACCTGGACGAGAAGGCGGTCGAGCTGCTCGAGCTCTTCAAGACCGAAGTCGATCAGGCCAACGCTACCCCCTATATCGAATAATCGCGAAAGGCCGGGGCGCCCGACGGCGCCCCGGCCCATGATCCGGGGCCTGGCGGCCATGCGTGTTTTCAGCGCCGCCGGGATGGCGTTTCACGATGATACGCTGATTAAATTATTGTTATTGCTGTATTTTTCAGAAGTCGCGCCTTGCCGGAGGATATCAGGCGCCGGCGCCGGCACTCTGCTCCGCTTCGTGATCGCCCTTCGGGGTGCCGGCCACGATCAGTTGCAGGACCTCTTGCTCGGTCGTGCCGCGGATGGAGCGCTCTCCCACGTTCTGCCCGCGCTTGAGCACCATCACCCGGTCGCCGACCTCGAAGATGTCGGTCAGCCGATGCGAGATGATGATCTGCGCCACGCCGCGGGACTTCAGCTCGCGCATGGTCTCGAGAAGCCGCTGGGTGGCGGTGACCGAGAGATTGGCCGTCGGCTCGTCGAGCACGATCAGCTTCGGCTCGAACGAGATCGCCCGGGCGATCGCCACCGATTGCTGGCGCCCGCCCGAGAGGCTCTCGACCTTCTGGAAGACCGAATTCACGTCGACCTTGAGGCGCTTCATGACCTCGGCCGCCTCGGCATACATGCGGCGCCGGTCCACGAAGGCGCCGCGGCGCGGCCAGCGGCCGAGAAAGATGTTCTGCGCCACGTCGAGGTTCCCGCAGAGCGCGAAATCCTGGTAGATCATCTCGATCCCGGCGTCGCGGCTCTCGTGCGGGGTGCGGAAGTTGGCTGGCCGCCCCTCGACGAACACCCGCCCGGAATCGCGGTGATAGGCGCCGGTGAGGATCTTCATCAGCGTGGATTTGCCGGCGGAATTGTCGCCGACGAGGCCGAGGATCTCGCCCGGAAAGATCCGGAGGTCGACGTCGATCAGGGCGTTGACCGCCCCGAAGGACTTGCTGATGCTCGTCATCTCGACGAGGGGATGGGGGGCGCTCTCAGGCATTGGCGGCCTTTCTCGATTCGGAGCTCCGGCGGCGCCGCAGGAAGCGGTCGAGCAATCCTCCCTGGCGCACCCAGATGTCGATCAGCACGGCGAGGATCAGGATGCCGCCGATGAAGCTGTTCACCCAGTGCTGCGGCAGGGTGAGGGTCGCGCCGGAGGCGGTGACGATATTGAGTTGCAGCAGCGCGCGGATGAGCGTGATGACCGCCGCTCCCGCCAGCGAGCCGATGATCGTGCCGAAGCCGCCGAAGATCGAGCCGCCGCCGATGATCACCGCCGCGATGGCGTCGAGTTCGCGGAACTGCCCGGCGACCGGGTTGAAGCTGCGGAAATACGCCACGTTGATGCAGCCCGCCATCGCCGCGCAGAGCGCCGAGAACATCAGCGCCTGGAACCGCACCCGGCCGGTGGGAATGCCGGCATAGCCCGCCGCGCGGCGGTTGCCGCCCGTGGCATAGACCATGTAGCCGAAGGGCGTCCGCGCCAGGACCACCCCGGCGACGACCGCGACCAGCGCCATCCAGAGCGTCTGCACGCTGACCACCTCGAGGATCTCGCCGAGGAAGCCGCCGACCGGCGGGATGCCGAGATGGGAAAAGATGTCGCCGACCTTGCGCCCGATGAGGTTGTAGGCCTCGGTCCAGCCGGTCAGCTGCTGGCCCGCGACGATCCAGGCGGCGAGGCCGCGGGCGATGTAGAACATGCCGAGGGTCGCGATGAAGGCCGGCAGGCCGAAGCCGACCGTCACCATCGCATTGACGGCGCCGGCGAGCAGTCCGGCGAAGAGACCCAGCGCCATGGCGCTCACCGGGTCGAGGCCCATCACCTTCAGCCCGTAGGCCGCCGCGCTGCCGGCCAGCGCCAGGACCGCGCCGACCGAGAGGTCGATGTCGCCGCAGGCGATCACATAGGTCAGGCCGAGGGTGAGGAGCGCGAGCTCGGTGTAGTTGAGCAGGATCGCGAAGCTGTTCGGCAGCCCGGCCCAGTAGTCCGGCCGGAGCCCGAAGCCGACGAACCAGAGCATCACCGTCAGGATGATCGCCAGCGCTTCGCGGCGGACGAGGAACCGGCCGATGCCGCGCGCGGTCACCGCCCGGTCGGCGACCGTGCTGCCGCGGGTCTGGGAGCCCTCGATGGCGACGCCTTCGGTCTCGACGATGCGGGGCAGCGGCCGTCCCGTCAGCCTGGCGAAGAGGCGCTGGGGCAGCTTGCGGCGGATGATATAGGGCTCGATCAGCACCGCGAGGATCAGGAGCGCGCCGATGAAGGCCGGGATCGCCCCGGCCGGCAGCGTCGAGGTCGCCTTGACCTGCATCACCGTGTCGCCGACCCGCACCTCGCGCACGATCGGCACGCCCTCGCGCAGCACCTTGTGCAGGAGCGCCACCAGCATCGCGCCGATGTAGCTGCCGATCACCCGCCCGCGCCCGCCGAGGATCGAGGCGCCGCCGATGATCACCGAGGCGATCACGATGAGCTCGGTCAGGAGCCCGGCCTGGCTGGTGATGCCCTTGTCCTGCGCGACGGCCATCAGGCCCGCGAGCGTGGCGCAGAGCGAGGAGAGGATATAGGCGCGGATCCGCACCCAGTTGGTCGGGATGCCCGCATAGCTCGCCGCCAGCTCGTTGCCGCCCGTGGCGAGCGTCTCGTAGCCCCAGCGGGTCTTGGCCAGCACCACCGCGCCGATGGCGACCACGATCAGCACCACGACGATCTGGTTGTTGAACCCCAGCGCGTTGTTCTCGCCCATGCGGAAGAACCAGTCGTAGGCATCCGCCTTGCGCGGATAGTTGACCGAGCGCCCGCCGGTCAGGCCGAGGATCATGCCGCGCCCGATCAGGAGCATGGTCAGGGTGGCGATGAAGGCCGGCACCCGCAGCAGGGTGACGAGCAGGCCGTTCACCACGCCGATCGCGGCTCCCGCCGCGACGCAGGCGAGGATGGCCGGCAGCACGCCGAGTTCCTGGCCGGCGGTGTCGAAGATCTTGGAGAAGATCACGCCGATCAGGCCGAGCGTGGAGCCCACCGAGAGGTCGAGATCGCGATTGGCGATCACGAAGGTCATGCCGACGGCCATGACGCCGAAGCGCGCCGAGTCGCGCAGGAGCGCCTGGAGCGCGCCGGCCGTGCCGAAGAAGTCGGGATTGAGCAGGGCGCCGCCGAGATAGAGGATCGCCATTAGCGACAGGAGGCCCATTTCCCAGCCGCCGACCATCTGCATCGGTAGCCGCGCTCGTCCGTCTGCCTGCATGCTGGTCCCGATCCCGAAGGCGCCGCGAGGGCGTCAGGAAGCCGGAGGGGAGCGGTGTCGTTTCCTCCCCGGCCGCCCGACGCGCGCGGTCAGTTCTCGAACCGCGCGCCGACCTCGCCGACCGTGTCGCTGGTCACGAGCTGCGCCCGGGTGTCGAGATTGGCGGCGGAGATCCCGCGATCGATCTGCAGGTAGAGCTGCATGACCGGCCAGAAGCCCTGCAGGAACGGCTGCTGTCCGAGCGCGCCCGTCAGGTTGCCGGCCTTCAGCGCCTCCTGCTGCGCCGGCCCGAGGTCGAAGCCGAAGGCGCACATCGTCCCGGTATTGCCGGTCTGGGCGACGGCGGAGGCCAGCGCCGGGGTGAAGACGTTGTTGCCGGCAAAGGCGCCGACCACGTCGCCGCGCGATTCGATCAGCGAGATGATCGAGTTCGCCGGGTCGTTCATGTCGGCGGAGACGCCGACGTTCTCCGGGCCCGCATCGACCTGGAAGTTCTCCAGCATGTTGTTGGCGGCGAGGCCGGCCACGATCGCCTCGAAGGCGGCAGTGACGCGGTTGTTGACCTCGATGTTGCCCATCGCGGTATCGTTGGGAAGGATGATCGAGCCCCCGGTCACGCCGCGGTCGATCAGGCATTGCACCAGCGCCTCGCCGGCGATCGCGGCGGCCGAGGCGTCCTGGCCGGTGTGGCTGATGGTGCTGCGATGGAGGATGCCGGGGTCGAAGGAATTCGTGGTCGCGACCGGAATGCCGTTCGATTCGGCGGTCCTGACGATGTCGTCATAGGCCCCGATCTGCGGGGTGGTCATGATGATGCCGTCGATGGTCGGGTCGTTGATGATCTGGTTGAGGATCTCGATCTCGCGGGCCGGATCGTCGGCGGGCGATTCCGAGCCGAGCAGCAGGATGTTCGCGCCGATCATGTTCCCGGCGACCCTGGCGCCGACATAGACCGGGTCGAAGAACCCGTTGCCCGCGGTATGGGTGACGACGGCGAAAGTCAGGACGCCGTCGCCGGAGTGGAAATCCTTCGTGCCCTCGGCTTCCTGGGCCGCCTCGTCGAAGCTGTAGCCGCCGACCGCCTGGTCGACGCTGCCGGATTGGGCTGCCGCCGTTCCGGCCAGGGCGCAGAGCGCCAGAGCGCTCGTCATCATGCGTCTCATACTGGGTCCTCCCTAGGATCGGTTCCTGCCGACCGGCTTATGCTTTGCCCGTAACCCTGCATCGGTGCTCGGGTATTTTTCCTCCCGCCGCATGTCACAGGATGACAAAGGCAGGGCGAGTGTGTCAATTGATTGTTGTCTGACAAATATGACATTTGGGATGCAACCGGTGAAGCGAGAGGCGCGTCCCTCCAAACCGGGCCGGGGAAGAAGGGGAGGAAGAAATGGAAACCGGGGGGCGAAGCAGGTCGTGACCGAGGCATTGCGGGGCAGGGGGAGCGCGCACGAGGCGGTCGCCGAGGCCATCGGGCGCCGCATCGTGCAGGGCGAGTTCCCGCCCGGATCGGTGCTGCCTGCCGAGGCGCAATGGTCGAGCCGGTATCAGGTCAGCCGCTCGGTCGTCCGCGAGGCGATGAAGATGCTCTCCGCCAAGGGCCTGCTCACCTCGCGGCCGAAGGTGGGCAGCCGCGTCAAGGATCGCCGGCGGTGGAACCTGCTCGATCACGACATCCTCGCCTGGTACGCGGAGGCGCCCGGACGCCGGGAGTTCCTCGGGACGCTGCAGGAGTTCCGGAAGATCTTCGAGCCCGAGGCGGCGGCGCTCGCGGCGTCGCGGCGCTCGGAGAAGCAGATGCGGGCGATCTCGGAGGCCTGCGCCGAGATGGGCCAGGCGCGCACGCTGCCCGAACGCAGCGCGGCCGATGTGCGCTTCCATCTGGGCATTCTCGAGGCGTCGGGCAACGAGATGCTGCTGCCGCTCGGCGCGCTGATCGAATCCGCGCTGGAAAACCTCTTCATGATCATCACGCGGCAGGCGGACGATCTCCGCCATGCCCAGGCGCTGCACGAAGACATCGAGCGCGGGATTCGTCTGGGGCGGCCCCTTGCCGCCAGGCGGGCGGTCAGGCGCCTCCTGGCGGATTCCGACACGATGCTGCACCGGATCGACCAGCGGGGCGCGGCTGGCACGGATCCGGCCTCGGGCAGCGGGTGAGGCGCGAAGCCGTGGGTGGCATGACGCAGGTCAAGGGTCGGTCGCGTGTCGCCTGAGGACCGAGACGGTCCGGGGACGGGCATGGCGGGGGGCAGGGGCCGCCGGCACTGAGTGGAACGCGGCGGGCGGTGCCCGTCTCCTCACCGCTCCGCCTCGATCGGCGGCAGCACCACCTCGTAATGTCGCCGCATTGCCTGAAACTGCGCCTCGCGCAGGTCTTCCGCCGCCTGCTGGCGCCATTCCGAGTCCACCAGCTTCCGGACCTGATCGAATCCTGGCACCTGGGCGGGCTCGAGGGCATCGAGCCGCACCAGATGCGCCCCGAACGCCGAGGCGACCGGCCCGTGCCACGCGCCCGGCTCGAGCGCGGTCACGGCGGCGAAGAAGCCGTCCCCGAAGGTGCCGTCCACCGCCGTCGCGCCCGCGGCCTCGACTGTCTCGGGGAGCAGCGACCTGTGCCCGAGCCCGCTCGGATCCGCCCCGCCCGAGAGCGCCGCCAGAACGGGCGCCGGGTCGTCCTCGCCGAGGAAGACCTGCCGGAAGCTAGCCCGTTCGGGCCGCGTGAAGCGATCGAGATGCGCGGTGTAATAGTCGCGGAGATCACCTTCGCCCGGTTCGATCGCTCCGGCGCCGGAATCCGCGAGGAACTCCATCTTCTGGCGCAGGCGCCGCCGGATCACCGTGTCGTCCCGGTCGAGCCCGAGGGCCTGCGCCTCGCGGTAGTAGACCTCCTCCCGGACGAAATCCTCGACCAGCGCCCGAAGCTCCTCCGCCCCCGGTGGCCGCCGCCACACGGCCTCGAATTGCGCCGAAAGGCGCTCGACCTGCGCCGGCGTCACCTCGATCACCGCCGCGTCCGCCCGTCGGGGCGGCTCGGAGCGCAATCCGAAGGCGAGAAAGACCGCCATGCCGATCAGCAGGAAATGCAGGAGCGGCTCGCGCAGGATGCGTCCTGCCAGCCCGGGGCCTCCGGCCGGCCGATCCCGATGCTCCTTCGGAATCGCGCTCATCGCTTCGCAACCATGGCAGGGGTGGCGGTCATGCCTATGCCGCGGCGGTGAGCGCGAATGCGGCGGCCAACACGCCGACGGCGGCGATCCAGGAGCCGGCCACCGCGCCGGCGACACGGCCGTAGTGCCGCTGGAGCAAATCCACGAAGCCCCAGACCAGCAGCGCCCCGAGGGCGATGCCGAGCGCGCCGCCGAGCGCCGCGAGGCTGCCGGCCCGCAGGCCCGGCGGCAGGTCGATGGCGAGGCCGGCCGCGAAGGCCACGGCGGCGGCGATCGCGACGCTGGGCCAGCGGCCGAGGCTGACGCCGGTCAGGGCGAGCATGCCGAGGAGCGCCGCGGCGAGCGCGGTGGCGGCGAGGCCCGGCGCGGCATGGGCGGTCAGCGCGCCGATCGACACCGCGAGGCTGCCGGCCAGCGCCAGAGCGGCCACGGCCGGGCGGACCGATGCAAGCGGCTGGCGGGCAAGGAGCACGGCGACGGCCGCGAGCACGAGCCCCTGCGCCGGATCCGCCAGCGGGTGCAGGAGGGATGCGTAGAAGGGGCCGAGGTCGCCGAAAGCGTCATGCGCCGCCGCCGCGCATGGCAGCAGCGCGGTCGCGCCGGTGGCGAGGACGAGCGGCGCCGCGCCTGCGGCCGGTCGGTCGGGCATGATCGCGTCTCCGGTCGGGCGGTCACTATAGCCCGGGGCGAGGGGAAGGGAATATCCGCGGCCCGAGGGCCGGGGGCGCATGACCGACCGCTTCCGGTCTCACTGCGCGGTGGAGAGCACGAAATCCGCGACGTCGGACCAGACCCTCGGCGCCTGCCGGTCGCGGAAGAGCCAGTGCCAGCCGTCGGGATATTCGACGAAACCTGCGCTCCCGGGGATGCGGTCGGCGATCCTGCGCACCGCTTCGGGTCGCAGGACCTCGTCATGGCTGCCCATGAGCGTCATCGTCGGGACCGTCACGCGCGGTGCCGCGGCGGCGGCGCGGTCCATCAGCTGCACGAGCCCGTAGAGCTCGCGGCTCGACGGGTCGCCGAAATGCCGCGGGTCGTTGCGCGCGCGGGCCAGCGCCTCCTCGTTGTCGGAGACGCGGATGCGCAGGAAGCGCCCGCCGGTCCAGCGCTTCTCGGGCAGGGTCGCGGCGATCGTCCAGGCGCCGGCACGGCGGAGCGGGTTGAGCGCGTCGCCGCCGGCGATCGCGGGGCCGGCCAGCACGAGCGCATCGGCCTCCATGCCTGATGCCGCGGCCAGGAGCGCGACGCCGCCGCCCATCGAATGGCCGGTCACGACCAGCGGCACGCCGGGGTGCATCCGGCGCAGCGCGGCCGCCTCGGCGATCGCATCGGCGACCAGCGCATCGACGCCGGGCCATCGCTTGCGGCTGGCATTGGCGCCGAAGCCGCGCTGGTCGGGGGCATAGGTCGCGATCCCGCGCCCGGCCCAGTATTCGGCCGCGCCGTCGAAGGTGAGATCGCCGGCGTCGCCGAAGCCGTGGAGCGCGAGCACGACGGCGCGGGTCGGGCCGCGGCTCGGCCAATGCGCCATGACGGGGGCCTCGTCGGACCGGGCCGGCCCGCCCGGAGACAGCAGGAGCGCGAGGAGAAGCAGCAGCGCGGTGCAGGCGCGGCGGCAGGGTCCCGGCATGGCAAGCCTCGCGGAGGAGGCGCGCGCTTCCCAGCCAGGACGGCGGTGGCGTCGCGCTACAGTGGCAGGGCTGCCGGGCGACACGGGCGGGTCACGGAGTTCCGTCCAGGGCGACCATCGGCTCCGGCAGGCCGGGGACCGCGACCTTGGCGGCGAAGACCCGGCCGGCCTCGGGCTCGGCGGCGCGCGCCCCGGCGTCGAGGCCGGCCCAGGCGCTGGTGACATAGAGCCGGCGCAGGTCGCCGCCGAAGGCCGGGCAGGTGATCTGGCTCGCGGGAAGCGCGATCTCGGCATCGGCGCTGCCGTCGGGCCGCAGGCGCAGCACGCGCGAGCCGCCCCAGAGCGCGACCCAGAGCGCGCCCTCGGCATCCACCACCGCGCCGTCCGGCCCGCCATCGACCGCGGCGAAGTCGTGGAAGACCTCCGGCTCGGCCTCGGGCCAGCCCTCGGCATCGAGCGGCCAGGTGAAGATGCGGTCCTGCCGCGTGTCGGCGAAATAGCCGCGACGCCCATCGGGGGCGAAGCAGATCGCATTGGGGATGGCGATGCCGCTCCGCAGGCGCCGGAGCTCGCCGCGATAGTAGCGGTAGAGCGCGCCGTTCTCCGGAATGGGCGCGGTCTTGCCCATGGTGCCGATCCAGAAGCCGCCCTGGCGATCGGCGCGGCCGTCGTTGGAGCGGGTCTCGGGCCTATCGGCCTCGAGCGCGACGAGACGCGCCTTCGTGCCGGTCTCGGGGTCGAAGCGCCAGAGCGCGGTCTCCGAGGCGAGGATCAGCCCGCCGGGGATGCGTCCCGCAGCGGAGAAATGCTCGTCGAACTGCCAGATTCGCGGCACGGCGCCGTCAGGTGGGGCGGAAAAGAGCCGCTTGCCCAGGATATCGAACCAGTAGAGCCGCCCGTCCGACCAGATCGGACCCTCGCCAAGCTCGCTCACGATCTCGGGCGCCAGGATATCGGCCATGGCAAACCTCCCTGTCACTTCTCCTTCCTGCCATGCCGGACAACGCACCTGCAATCCTGCGAGGCTCCGCCGCCAGGCTACACCTGCATTTGGCGACGCGACCCCATCCGCGCGAGTTCGGGCACGCCGGGTGTCACTATCCCGCCCGTCGGTGCCCGCCGGGTCGGGCGCTGCCCTCGTCTGTTGGCGGAACGGTTGAGGAAATGGAACGAGCTCCAGATGCAGTAGCTCTTTCGGTCCTTCGCGCAGGGCTTCACCTGTACGTTGCGGAGTGATAGCAAGCGACCATGCTCACATGAGGTCCATCGTGAACCCCCAGGCCCCAATGGCGTGGCTGGAAGGCCGCCCCGCAATCACCAGCCTGCGCGCGGCCGTCTGCGATCTGAACGGCATCCTGCGCGGCAAGCGTGTTCCCGTCGCCCAGGCGCACAAGGTGCTCGAGGGACAGATGCGCATGCCCTATTCGATCACCTGCCTCGACATCTGGGGCGAGGACGTGGCGGGCAACCCCATCGTCTACAAGCAGGGCGACATCGACGGGCGCTGCGAGCCCACGGGTCGCGGCTTCCTGCCGATGAACTGGCTCGGCTCGCCCACGGCGCTCTTGCCGCTCTGGATGCTCGACGAGGCGGGCAAGCCCTATCTGGGCGATCCGCGCCGGGCGCTGGCGGCGATCTGCGACCGGTTCGCGGCGCTGGGCCTGACGCCGGTGGTGGCGACGGAGCTCGAATTCTATCTCGTGGACACCTCCGGCGACGAGCCGAGCCCGCCGAAATCGCCGGTCACCCACAAGCTGCTCGACGGCGACGGCGCGCTCTGCATCGACGACCTCGACCATTTCGAGGCCTTCTTCACCGATGTCTACGCCGCCTGCGACGCCCATGACGTGCCGGTCGATTCGGCGATCTCGGAGAACGGCGGCGGCCAGTTCGAGATCAACCTTCTGCATGTGCCGGACCCGCTGAAGGCCGCGGACGACGCGCTCTACTTCAAGCGCTTCGTCAAGGGGATCGCGCGCAAGTACGACCTCGCCGCCTCCTTCATGGCGAAGCCCTTCCTCGACCGTTCCGGCAACGGCTTCCATGTGCATTTCAGCCTGCTCGACCGCGACGGCCGCAACGTCTTCGACAACGGCACGCCGGAGGGCTCGCCGGTGATGCATCATGCGGTGGGCGGGCTCCTCGACATGATGCGGGCTTCGAGCCTGATCTTCGCGCCGCATCGCAACAGCTACCGCCGGCTGCAGCCCAATGCCCATGCGCCGACCGAGGTGGTCTGGGGCTACGAATCCCGCCATGCCGCGGTGCGCATTCCCGGCGGGCCGAATTCGGCCCGGCGCATCGAGCACCGCGTCGCCGGCGCGGACGCCAATCCCTATCTGGTGCTGGCGGCGATCCTCGGGGCGGCGCTGCAGGGCATCGAGAAGGCCATCGTGCCGCCCGAGCCGATGTCGAGCCAGCCCGATGGCTCTGGCGCCTCGCTGCCGCTCGACTGGAAGCTCGCCATCGAGGCCTTCGAATCGAGCCTGCCCATGCATGACGTCTTCGCGCCGGTGCTGCGCGAGACATTCGTGGGCATGAAGCGGCAGGAGCTGCAGGTCTTCTCGCAGCGGATCAATCCCTTCGAGCACGAAACCTATCTGGAGACGGTCTGAGGCTCCGCCATCGGGCCGCGGCGGTTCCGGGCGACCGGGACGGGCGGAGGTGCGAAGGATCGGGAGCCCGGGCGGGAAGAATGCGCAACGAAACCAAGGGCATCCTGGCCATCGTCGCCGCCGCGACCTTCTGGGGGCTGTCGGGGATCTATTTCAAGGCGCTCGTGCATGTGCCGCCGCTGGAGATCCTGAGCCACCGCGCGATCTGGAGCGCGGTCTTCTTCGGCGCGGTGCTGGCGCTGCAGGGGCGCGCCGGCGAGATTCGCGCGGCGCTGGCGCAGCCGCGGACCTGGACGATCCTCGGCACCTCCGCCGGCCTCATCGCGCTCAACTGGCTCGGATTCATCCATGCGATCCAGACGAATCGGGCGCTGGAGGCGGGCCTCGGCTATTACATGTTCCCGCTGGTCGCGGTGGCCTTCGGCTATCTCTTCTTCGCGGAGCGCTTCTCGCGGCGGCAGGCGACGGCGATCGGCCTCATGGCCGGCGCGGTCGTGGTGCTTACGCTGGGCCTCGGGCAGCCGCCCATGATCGGCCTCCTGCTCGCGGTCACCTTCGGGCTCTATGGGCTGATCAAGAAGCGTCTGGCGCTCGGGCCGGTCGTGAGCGTCTTCATCGAGACGCTGCTGCTTGCGCCGCCGGCGGTGATCTGGCTCTGGGGCTCGACGTCGCTCGGCTGGCCCGACATCGGCGGCCGTGCGCCGCTCGGCTTCGGCGAGGACGCGCTGACCGCGGTCCTGCTGATCGGCTCCGGGCCGCTCACCGCAACGCCGCTGGTCCTCTTCTCCTATGCGGCGAAGCGCCTCGCCTATGCCACGGTCGGGCTGGTGCAATATCTCAACCCGACGCTGCAAGTCGCGGTGGCGGCGCTTGTTTTCGGCGAGTCGGTGACGCCCTGGCATCTGCTCGCCCTCCCGATGATCTGGGCGGGGCTGGCGCTCTATTCCTGGGACGGGCTGGCTCAGGAGAGGCGGCGGCGCAGCTCCGCGATCAGCTCCGCCACGCTTCCCACGACCGAGAGCGAGGCGCGGAACGCGGCATCCGCGAAGCCATGCGCGACGATGTGATCGAGCAGGGCCACCAGCGGATCCCAGTATCCGGCCACGTTCAGGAGCAGCACCGGCTTCTCGTGCAGGCCGAGCTGGCGCCAGGTGAGCACCTCGAAAAGCTCGTCGAGCGAGCCGGGGCCGCCGGGCAGCGCCACGATGGCATCGGCGTTCATGAACATCACCTTCTTGCGCTCGTGCATGGTCTCGGTGACCACGAAGGTGGAGAGATCGCGGCGCCCGACCTCGCGGGCCACGAGATGCGCGGGGATGACGCCGAAGGTCGCGCCGCCCGCGGCGCCGGCCGCCACGGCGAGCTCGCCCATCAGCCCGACGTCGCCGGCGCCGTAGACGAGGCGCAGTTTCTCCTCCGCCAGCGCGCGGCCGAGATCGCGGGCGCTGGCGGCATAGGCGGGGTCGTCGCCGGGCCGTGAGCCGCAGAAGACGCAGACGGATTTCGGCGGTGCAACGTGCATGGACAGGCCCTTGACTTCTCTTTAGTTTGCGCCGCGGCAGATTTGTGACAGGCTTGCTGCTAGCAGATTGCCGCGCGATGGGCGAGGGGCCGCGGCAGGAAAGGGCCGGCATGACGCAGGCAGGCGATGACGAGACGGATGGAAGGCCCGGCGAATCCCATGCGACCGGGCGCAAGACGCTTGCGCTGCTGGCGGCGTCCGGCGGCATAGCCCTCTTGCTCTACGCGACGCTCGGACGGGACGGCCATGAGGCGGCCGGGCCGCCGCCCGAGGCCGGGACCGCGGCGCTTCAGGAGGCCGTTCCCGACGCGGCTGCGGCACTTGACCCGGACGGGGCGGCGGAGGAACCCGCATCGGAGGCGCCGGGCTTCGACGTCGTCCGGGTCGCCCCGGACGGCTCGGCGGTGGTCGCCGGGCGCGCGGCGCCGGGATCGGTCGTCACCGTCTATGCCGACGGCGAGCCGCTCGCGGAGGCCGAGGCCGATGCGGACGGCGATTTCGTGGCGATCTTCGACGCCGCGCCTTCGGAAGAGCCGCGTGCCCTGACGCTCGATGCCGTGACGCCCGAAGGCGAGAGCGCGGCCTCGGAGGAGGTGGTGATGCTGCTGCCCGAGGCCGCACCGACGGCGGAGGCCGGTGCCGCGCCGGAAGAGGGCGTGCCCCCGGCGGCGGCCGCGCCGGAGGCGGCCCGGCCCGAACCGCGGGTGGCGGCGACGGCGATCCTGCGCCCGGAGGGCGTCGAGGTCGCGTCGACCGGGGATGCGGCCGATGCCGCCTCGCCGGGGCGGCAGGTCTCGCTCGCGAGCATTTCCTACGGCGAGGGCGGCGCGGTGTCGCTGGCCGGGCTGGGCGGTGCCGGGGCGCGGCTCCGGGCCTATGTCGACGACGATTTCGCGCTGGAGACCGATGTGGGACCCGACGGGCGCTGGGCGATCGAGCTCGGCGACGTGGCGCAGGGCGTCTACCGGCTGCGCATCGACCAGATCGACGCCGAGGGCCGGGTGTCGAGCCGGGTGGAGACGCCGTTCCAGCGCGACTATCCGGCGGTCCCGCTTCCGCGTCCGGACGGCGGCGCGCGGCCGGCGGTCGTCACGGTGCAGCCGGGGGCGAATCTCTGGACCCTGGCGCGGGTGCATTATGGGTCCGGCGTGCTCTACACCCAGATCTTCACGGCGAATCGCGAGCTGATCCGGGATCCGGACCTGATCTATCCGGGCCAGATCCTCGCGCTGCCGGGTGTCGAGGCGACGGAATGAGCGGTGCCGGGATCCGGGGCGGCCGGTGAGCGCATGAGTGACGCTGCGGGCCTCGCCGAAGGCGGATATGCCAGCGCCGCGCGCACCATTCGCCGGGTCACGCCCTATCTCTGGCCGGAGGGCGAGCGGGCGGTGCGGACCCGTGTCGTGCTGGCGATGCTGGCGCTGGTCGCGGCCAAGTTCGCCACGGTGGTGACCCCCTTCTTTTTCAAATCCGCGGTGGACGGGCTGGCGCCGGCCGATCCGGCGAAGCATGCGGATTTCCTGCTGGTCGCGGGACCGGTGGCGCTGACGGTGTTCTACGGGCTGATGCGGCTGGCCGGCGTCGGCTTCGGGCAGCTCCGCGACGGCATCTTCGCGCGGGTCGGGCAGCGGGCGCTGCGGCAGCTGGCGCTGGAGACCTTCCGCCACATCCATGCGCTCAGCCTGCGCTATCACATCACCCGCAAGACCGGCGGGCTCAGCCGGATCATCGAGCGCGGCGTGAAGGGCGTCGATTTCCTGCTGCGGTTCCTGCTCTTCTCGATCGTGCCGCTGGCCCTGGAGCTGGCGATGGTCGCGGCGATCTTCTTCTTCGTCTTCGACGTCTGGTATCTCCTGGTCGTGGCGGTGACGATCGCGCTCTATGTCTGGTTCACCTTCAAGGTCACCGAATGGCGGGTGAAGATCCGCCAGCGCATGAACGAGCGCGACACCGACGCCAACCAGAAGGCGATCGACAGCCTGCTGAACTTCGAGACGGTGAAGTATTTCGGTGCCGAGGGCCGCGAGGCGGCGCGCTACGACGCCTCGATGCAGGGCTACGAGGGCGCGGCGGTGAAGACCCAGGTCAGCCTCGCCTGGCTGAACCTCGGCCAGTCGCTGATCATCACCACCGGCCTCGTGATCGTGATGGTGATGGCCGCGCGCGGCGTGCAGGCGGGCAGCCTCACGGTCGGCGATTTCGTCATGGTCAACGCCTATATGATCCAGATCACCATGCCGCTCAATTTCCTCGGCACGGTCTATCGCGAGATCCGGCAGGCGCTGGTGGACATGGCGGCGATGTTCGACCTGCTGGAGCAGCCGGCGGAGATCGAGAACCGGCCCGGGGCGACGCCGCTGGTGGTCAGCGCGGGCCGCATCGAGTTCCGCGACGTCGGCTTCGCCTACGAGACCGAGCGCAGCATCCTGCATGGGCTCACGCTCACCGTGGAGCCCGGCCAGACGGTGGCGGTGGTCGGGCCTTCGGGCTCGGGGAAATCGACGATCGGGCGGCTTCTCTTCCGCTTCTACGACGTGAGCGCCGGCGCGGTGCTGATCGACGGGCAGGATCTGCGCGAGGTCACGCAGGCGAGCCTGCGCGCGGCGATCGGCGTGGTGCCGCAGGACACGGTGCTCTTCAACGACACGATCTACTACAACATCGCCTACGGGCGGCCCGAGGCCTCGCGCACGGAAGTCGAGGGCGCGGCACGGGCGGCGCAGATCCACGAGTTCATCGCCGGGCTGCCGGAGGGCTACGATACCACCGTCGGCGAGCGCGGCCTGAAGCTCTCGGGCGGGGAGAAGCAGCGGGTGGGGATCGCGCGCACCCTGCTGAAGGATCCGCCGATCCTCCTGCTCGACGAGGCGACCAGCGCGCTCGACAGCGAGACCGAGCGCGACATCCAGGATTCGCTCGCGGCCATGGGCGAGGGGCGCAGCGTGATCACCATCGCGCACCGGCTCTCCACGGTGGTCGATGCCGACCGGATCGTGGTGCTGGAGCGCGGCCGGGTGGTCGAGCAGGGCAGCCACGAGGCGCTGCTGGCGCTGGGGGGGCGCTACGCGCGCATGTGGACGCGCCAGCAATCCGATCCCGACGCGGAGGCGGAGGCGACCGACGCGGCCTGATCCCGGGGGCGGGCCGGCGCGTGCGGGTTTGTCTTACGCCGGATCCGCGCGGGGTGACGGCGCCGGTCCGAGGCGGTCACCCGGAGGCCGTCTCGGATGGGGTGCTTCGGCAGGCAGGGCGTTAGGACTTTTCCTCGGGAGAGCGGGAGGATCGGCCGGCGTCGCGACTGTCCCCATGGGGACAGCTCGTAACAGTATGATATGTAATGAAACCTGGAACAGAGTGCTGGTTCGTCCGCGGGACTGCCGTCTGCCGGCGCGTTAACCTTTCAGGCGGTTCCGGGCCTGTCGATGTCCCGAAATGCCCGTCAGTGCGGGGCGGGGCGGTGTTTTCGGAAATGGAGGATCGCGAGGGCGGCGATCAGGGCGATCGCGGCCAGGCCGGCGATGGGGGCGAGGTGGTGGAGGAGGGCGGGCAGGCTGCCGGCGGTCACGCCGAGCCGGTAGGCCAGGGTCGTCCAGAGGCCGACCCAGAGCGCGGCGCCGGCGGCATTGGCGGCGAGGAACACCGGCCAGCGCATGCCGCTCGTGCCGGCGACCAGGCCGTTGAGCTGGCGAAGCACGACGAAGAAGCGCGCCACGACCACCATCGCCGGGCCGTATCGGCGGACGAGAGCCTCCACGCGGTCGAGATTGGCCTCCGTGGCGCCGAAGCGTGCACCGTAGCGCGCGATCACCGGCCGGCCGAGCCGGCGGCCGATCACATAGCCGATGCCGTCGCCGAGCACCGCGGCGAGGAAGGCGGCGAGCGCGACCGCGCGGATGTCGAGCTCGCCCCGGGCCGCGGCGGTGGAGGCGATCAGGATCGCGCTCTCGCCCGGAAGCGGCGCGCCGAGCGCCTCGAGCGCGACCGAGACGAAGAGCGCCGGCACGCCGTAATGGGCGACGAGATCGGCGAGATGCTGGGCGAGCGCGTGCAGGTCGGACCTCCGGGCGCCACCCGGCCGGTGCGGCCGGGGTGCGAGGTGCGAGCATCGGCCATCCCGGCGCGCCGCACAAGCGCGGGGCGGCGTCCTGGCCACGGGGACCATGCTGCGCGACACGACCTCAGGAGCGCGAGGGTTTCAATGTCCCGCCCGTGCGTCAGCACGGGCAGCGGCCAGCCCACCCCCCAAGGGTGGCCGCTGCCCTTCGCGCGTGTGGGCAGGGTCTAGCGGTGGCAGAGTAGGCGTGTTTGTGGTGCGGCAACGAAGGGTGCCGCCGGGGTGCGGCGGCTATTCGGCGGCGCGGGGCGTGGGGCCGGCCACCGGGTGCAGCGTCGGGGCGGTCTCCGTCCAGTCGATGTCCTCGGCCGGGGCGCGTCGGGCGGCGCGGCGCAGCAGGCGGTCGCGCACGGCCTTGCTGTCGCTGCCGCCGATCCAGCCGCGCAGGGCCTGGCCGAAGGCGGCGAGGCCCGCGGAGAGCCAGACCCGCACCGCGAGCAGCGAGGGCGTCACGATCAGCGTGAGCACGGTCGCGAGGCCGAGGCCGAAGACCACGGCGGTGGCGAGCTGCTTCCACCACATCGCCGAGGGCGAATCGATGGTGTAGCCGCCGTTGAAGAAATCGACCGAGATGCCGAAGACCATCGGCGCGAGCCCCGCCATGGTGGTGATGGTGGTCAGCAGCACCGGGCGCAGCCGCGATTCGGCGGTGCGCGCGATCGCCTCGAGCGGGTTCATGTAGCGCCGGTAGTCCTGGAAGGTGTCGATCAGGATGATGTTGTTGTTCACCACGATGCCCGCCAGCGCCACGATGCCGGTGCCGGTCATGATGATCGAGAAGGTCTGGTCCATCACCAGCATGCCGATGAGCACCCCGGTGACCGAGAGCACCACCGCCGTCAGCACCAGCGCGGAATTGTAGAAGGAATCGAACTGTGCCAGCAGGATCACGAACATCAGGCCGAGCGCCGCGGCGAAGGCGCTCATGAGGAACGCCTGGCTTTCGGTCTGGTCCTCCTGATCGCCGGTCCATTCCCAGGCGATGCCGGCGGGCAGCTCGGCCTCGCTGCTCAGCCAGTCGGTGATCGCCGCGATCTCGGCATTGGCGTTGCCGCCCTCGGCGACATCGGCCTTCACGTCGAAGAAGCGGCTGCCCTGGTAGCGGTCGATCTGGGCCAGCGAGGGCACGGGCTTGCGGGTGATGAAGGCCGAGAGCGGCACGAGCCCCTGGGGCGTGCGCACGCGCAGGCTGTCGAGCGTGGCGAGCAGGCGGTCGCTCTCGGGCAGGCGCACGCGGATGTCGATCTCCTCGTCGGAGGTGTCGACGCGCATGGTGTCGAGCGCGAGCCCGCGGGTGACGAGCTGGACCATCGCGCCCACGGTGGCCACGTCGGCGCCGAAGCGCCCGGCCTGTTCCACGTCCACGTCGATCTGCCAGTCGATGCCGGGCAGGGGCAGGGTGTCCTCGATGTCCACGAGCCCCGGCATGGTGTCGAAATGCGCGCGCACATAGGCCGCCGCCGCCTTGAGATCCTCCCAGTTGTCGCCTTCGAGGCGCAGATGCACCGGCTTGCCCTGGCCCGGGCCCTGAGCGGCCTCGGAGATCTCGGCGATGATGCCGGGGATATGGGCGAGGCGCGCGTTGATGTCGGCGAGGATCGCCTTGCCCGGTGCCCGGCTGCCCCAGCGTTCCAGCTCGATCTGGACCTGGCCGATGGCGTCGCGCGGCCCCTGGTCGCCGCCGAGGTTGTTGAGGCCGCCTGCGCCGGCGAAGGAGAAGATCGAGGCGACCCCGTCGGTCTCGGCGATCACCTGCTCGACCTCGTGCACCAGCGCGTCCTTCTCCTCGAGCGAGAGATTGCCCCGCGCGCGCACATAGGCCACCGCCCGTTCGGGTTCGGTCTCGACGAAGAACTCGACGCCATTGCTGTGCTGGCCGTAGTAGGAGAAGACCGCCATCACGAAGACCGCCACCGCCGCCACCGCGACGAAGGGCATCACCGGATTGCCGGTCAGGAAGCGGATCAGGCGGCCGAAGAGGCTCGGCCGGTAGCCCGCCTTGCCCACGGGCGGCACCTTGCCCGCGCCCAGCGAACCCCCGACCAACGAGAGCGCGAGGCAGCCCGCGACGAAGAGCACGAGCCCCGGCAGGGGGGCGCGATGCACG